>JADGPC010000161.1 GCA_017882645.1 Streptosporangiales bacterium
AGTCGAGCAGGAACCAGCTGCCAGCCGTCCCCGCGAGCAGCAGGAGCAGCCTGCGGTCGGTGAGGAACGCGCGCAGGCCCATCCGGCGCTGCTCGCCAGCGGTGCCGCTGGCGCGCACGATGCCGCCGGTGAGCTCGTGCATCTGCGTTTCCGCCTCGGCCCCGCGACCGAGCACCTGAACCTGGTACCGCGGCGACTCGGGCATGGTGCGCCGCAGGTAGATCACCGCCGCAGCCGGTATGGCGCCGATGCCGAGCAGCAGCCGCCAGGTCAGGTCGGTCGAGGTTCCGGCGCCCAGCAGGCCGAGCGCGATGAGCGGCCCGACGATCAGGCCGAGCGCCTGGGCCGAGAACACCAGGCCGACCAGCCGGCCGCGATCGCGCGAGTTGGCGTACTCGCTCATCAGCACCGCGCTGACCGGGTAGTCGCCGCCGACGCCGAAACCGAGCAGGAAGCGGAACGCGATCAGAACCCAGAATGACGGGGCGAGAGCCGAGCCGATCGCGGCGACGGCCATGATCGCGGCCACGATCCAGTACACGCGCTTGCGTCCGATCAGGTCCGCGATCCGGCCGAAGACCAGCGCTCCCAGGAAAGCCGCGCCCAGCATGGTCGCGTTCAGCAGCGCCAGCTGGCTCGTTCCGAGATGCCAGTCCAGCGTGATCAGTGCGGAGGCGACTCCGATGACGAACAGGTCATAGGCATCGGTGAAGAAGCCCATGCCGGATACGACCGCGGCCCGCAGATGAAATCTGCTCAGTGCCGCGCTATCGAGAGCGCCAATCAGCTCGCCGTCCCTGGCCTGCGCCACCGTTCGTTCCTCTCGGACTAGACGGCCGGCACGAGGATCTCGCCTCGTCGCGAGGTCGATGCCCCGCACCTGCGAAGGTAAGAGAGCCAGGCAAACCAACACCGACTTAAATATGAATGTTAGGTGAACTAAGAGCGACATCTCGGGTGTGCGCACCGGCGGTGCGCGAGCCGCCACGGTGGGCCAAGAGTTCGGGACAACCTCAGCCGCCAGAAGGCCGTCTGATTAGGTGACAATGAACCGGACCGACTGGGATGACACGAAACTATGAGTCACCAGCTGATCTCGCGCTTGCCCGCGAAGCTTGCACTGGGTGTTGTTCTCGCACTGCTCGTCAGCCAGGCTGCGAGCGCGGCTGAGGCCGGGAGCGCGAGCGCCGCGCCAGCCGCTGCCCCCCACGTCAGCTGCGTGGCCGCTAGCCACAGCAACGACAAGCTGGCCACGAAGATGGCGCATGACATCGACGGCCGCCTGGCCGGGCGGGCGTCGGTCGTCGGCCTGGAGGAGACTGACGCCGGGACCGGCATCACCTGCACGTACCACGCAGCCTGGCACTTCTATGCGGCGAGCGCCATCAAGGCCACCATCCTGGCGGCGCTGCTCCGCAAGGCGCAAGAACAGCACCGGCAGCTGACTGCCTCGGAGAAGAGTCTCGCCTGGCTGATGATCACCCAGTCCGACAACGACGCCGCGACGGCGCTGTGGAACGACGTCGGGTTCAGCCATATGCAGCACTTCCTGAACCTGGCGAAGATGAGCCAGACCAGGCTCAACGCGGCCTGGGGCTTGAGCCTGCTCACGGCGCACGACGAGACGCTGCTGCTCACGCTGCTGTCCGGGCCGAACCGGATCCTATCCGAGGCATCCAGGGTCTACGCGCAGTACCTGATGTCCCACGTCACCGCCTCGCAGCGCTGGGGCGTCCCGGCAGGTGCCCCAGGCGGCGTGACAGTGCACGTCAAGAACGGGTGGCTGCCCTATCCGGTCAGCTCAGACTGGGAGATCAACAGCATCGGGTTCTTCACCAGCAGGCACCCGTACCGGGTCTACACGATCGCCATGCTGACCCATGCCAACCCGACGATGGCCTATGGCATCGATACCATCGAGGACGCGGCCGAGGTTATCCACCGGGACCTCCACCCGGGCCAGCACAGCGTGGTTCCTGAGTCCACGCCGAACCCGTCCTGGGGGATACCGGACGAGCCGATCCCCGCGCACAAGAGCTGACTAGCGCCCTGACCTGGCGCTAGCCGACCGCACGGGACCAGTGCGCGTGCAGGTACGCGGCCGCGCTGGCGGCCTGGCCCGGGGTCAGGAACACCGTGGCCGCCGGCACCGGCGGGAGCGCGTGCGATGCGGCCGCGTCAATGCTGCCGTTGGCGATCATCGCTGCCTGCTCGACCGGCCTGACCCCGCCTTCCAGCCACAGATTCTGGCCTCCGCGCCTGGCCTGCGAATAGAGGAACTCCTCCCAGAGCCGGGCGGCGGCGGGGTGCGGTGCGTTCTTGTTGATCGCCTGCGCGTGGAATTCGCCCACTGCCGCTCCGGCCGGGATGAACACCCGCCAGCTCCTGGCCGGCTGCCCGACGATCGCCGCCGTGTTCAGGTAGTCCCAGTTGAAGACGACCGGCGTACTGCCTGCCTCGATCGTCAGCGGCGTCGTGGCCAGCACGGGAACGAAGTTGCCGGCCGCCTTGAGCTTGCGGAAGAAGGCCACGCCGTCGGCGATGCTATTCGCCGTCCCGCCGAGCGCGAGGCTGGTCATCATGACCCCGTACAGCGCGGCGTTGGCTTGCGCCGGGTTCCCGTCCAGCGCGACCGCGCGGGAGAACCGGTGCCCGAGCAGCTGGCGAAGGGCGGTGAGCTGCCCGAACCTGGCCGAGTTGTAGCCGACCGACATGAAGCCGCCGTAGTCCTGAACCCATGCTCCGTCCGGTGCCTTCTGGCTGGCCGGGATGGCCTGCCACGTGGCGACCTGGTAGGGCGCGAACAGCTTGCGGTTGGCAGCGGCGACGGACATCTCGACGTCCAGCACGTCCGCGGCCCGGACGGTGCCGTTGTCCTGCCTGATCTCGGTGATCTCCTGCGGGCTCCGGTCACCGGGTGCGATCGAGTGAATCCTGATCCCGTACCGCTGGCTGAAGGTCTTCATGATCGCGCCGTAGTTCGCCCAGCCAGCCGGCAGTGCGATCACGTTCAGCGTGCCTTCCTTCCTGGCCGCTGCGATCAGTGCGGCCATTCCGCCGCCCGCCGCCGCCGACGTGGCGGCTGACCAGCTCACCGCACGATCAGGCGGCGACTGGGCCGATCGCGACTGGGCCGATGGCGACCCGGCGGATGGCGACCCGGCTGGGGACGACGCCGGGGGCGAGTCTGAGTGTCCGGCTTGCGGCCCGGCCGGAGCGGAGCAGCCGGCCGCGGCCAGCGCCAGGACACCCGCTCCCGCGATGAGCACCCTGGGAGATAACTTCATGCGCCCTCACCGGATCTTCGTGCTCACGTCCCCGCGCCGCCTACCTCGTCATGGTCACCTGCGGGTGACGAGGGAGTCAAGGGAGCCTCAGAGCTGGGACTCCACCGGTCCGGGTTCGGAGAGCCGCTGCACGCGGTCCCGCAGCCGGCGCTTGCGGGCCGCGCCCCGGTGCAGCACGGCGGAGCGCGCATAGCGGGCCAGAACGCTGAGCGGCGGCCGGCCACTGCCCCCGGCCTCGTAGCCGAGTGCCCGCAGGCGACGGCCCATGGCCGCGTCGCACAGCGCGATCTCCCACGGCTGGAGCCGCTCCTGCCAGGTCCCCGAGGGCGCTCGGGTGACCTTCTTCTGGGTGTCGGCGTGCCAGCTCTTGCGCTCCGGAATCGTGCTGCCGGCGATCCGGTGCGGCTCGGCCATGGCCGGATCGTACTCCTCGCCGAGAAAATCGCACAGCTCGGTGAGGCGCGCCGCCGGGTCCGCGACGAGGTCTTCGTACCTGAGCTCGAAATACGTGTCGGCCGGAAGGTGGCGCGCCGCCCGGCGGCCGCTGTCGATCGCCTCGATCCAGTAGCAGACGGCGGCGTAAATGTCGCCAGAGAACCACGGCATGGTCTTCAGCGAGGCCACGCAGTCCCTGCCGTCCCTGATCAGGTGCACGATCTGGGCGTCGGGAAACATCCGGAGCAGCGCCGGGATGTACTGGTAATAGCCCGGCCGCTTGTCACCCCAGCGCGGCTTGTCGAATCGCCTGGCGTAGGCGCGGAAGACGATCCCGATCGCCGATCCGAGGGTCGGCGGCCCTGCCGCGATCTCCTCGAAGATCGCCTCGGCATCGAGGCCGAGATCGTAGAAGAGCGTCTGCCGCTCGCGGATGATCGAGCTCGCGAGCGCCCGCCGCCCGGACTCCTCGCGCAGGTCGCCGAACGTGTTCCTGGCCTCGTAGCTGGTGAGGACAAAGCGAGTCTCGGGCGGGATCGCGATCCTGCGATGGGCATGCAGCATCAGCTGCAGCAGCGTGGTCCCGGAACGGGGACAGCCAAGGACGAAGATAGGTCGGTCGGCACCCATGGCTCAATCTATCCCGGCGTGATCACCGCGGTGGCACCGTTAGTCCCTCGCTACCAGGAGCCCCACTTCACGGCCGGCTCGGGCAGCGGCGGCGGGTTCAGGAACGCCGGCGGCGCGGTGAAGTCCAGCGCGCCGATCGGCGACAGCGCGGCGGCATCGCGCTTGGTTAGGGCGGGCAGGTTCCATTTCTCCTCGACCAGCTTGAGCACCGAAGTGTGATCGAAGACGTCCGACAGCACGCAGTCCCGCCTGGCATACGGCGAGACGATGACGGCGGGAACCCGGACTCCGTACTGGTCGTAGCGCATCGCGCCGGCATCGTTCTCCGCGTCCTTGGCGTTCTGCGGGAACAGCAGCCGGTGCGCGATGCTCAGCACTGGTCCCCGCCTGGCCATGCTCCGTCCGTCGATGTCGTCCGGCGGGACGGCCGCGGGGGGCGGCACGTGATCGTAGTAGCCGCCGTGCTCGTCGTAGGTCCAGATCAGCAGGGTGTCCGGCCAGCCCTTGCCGTGCATGACCCGGCTGATCACGTCGGCGGCGAAGCTCTCGCCTCTCCGGATGTCCTGCGGGTTCTCCTCGGAGTACTCCTCAAATGACGGGTCGACAATGCTGAACGCGGGCAGCGTGCCGTTCGCGGCGTCCTCGCAGAACACGTCCATGCCGCGGACGTGCAGGACATGCCGGGCGATGCCCATCGGGTACAGGTCCGCGGTGAAGACGAGGTCCTTCTGCATGTCCGTCATCTTCTTGAAATGACGGCTCAGCCAGGACTTGCGGCGGCGGCGCAGCGTGCGCCGCCGGTAGCTGGCGAACCGCCGGGCCCGGGAAAGGTGATCGTCGCCGGAGGTCGGGTGGTAGTTCGTCCAGGAGACTCCGTGCTGGCTGAGCATGTCGAAGATGGTCCCGGCCGGGGGGTAGTCGAGCAGGTGCAGCGGAAGATCGTCGACCAGGCCGTTGGCGGTCCCGGCGATCAGGAACCGGCGGTTCGGGAAGGTCGGCCCCAGGCAGGAGCCGAACCAGTGGTCAGCGAGCGGAAACGTCTTCGCCAGGCCGTGGTAGAACGGCAGATCATCCTCGGACCAGTACCCCATGGCAATGGACGCGTCGGCGTCGGCGTCGATCTCCTGCGTGGCGGTCACGAACCCGTCCATGCCGCCTGAGTTCCATTGCAGGTGCGTCGCGTGCCAGCTCTGGGACGGCGTGCCCTTGACCTGATGGGTCGAGTCGAAGCGGTAGCTGCGGACCGGCTTGCCGTCCTGGTTGGGGTTCTCGGCCGTCGGCCAGCCCTGGTCGTCAAGCGGCAGGCCCTCGCCCCGCCCGGTCATGGTGCCCAGGTAGTTGTCGAAGGAGTGGTTCTCCATCATCAGCACGACGATGTGCTTGATCTCGGGCAGCATGTCGGTGCCGGCCGGCCGGGACGGATCGGGCCGCTCGCCGGGCTGCAGCGGGACAACCCGGAGCCGGCGCCTGATCTCGCGCTGTTCGAGCCGCTGCCACACGAAGGTCCCCTCCCGATACCGTTTCGTACCGGTAACTGCTCTATTCCGGCCGCCTGAAACACGCCCCTGGCTGATCGGCGCCTCCCGCACAGCCGCCTCCATGGCACTCGACCGGCTGTGCGGCCGCTGGCCACCGGGAGCAGGCTGGAACCGGCCGCCCTATACCGGCTCACCGGCGGGAACCCGTTTTACGTCACCGAAGTGCTGCGGGCCGGGACGGCCGAGATACCGGCCTCGGCGCGGGACGCCGTCCTGGCGCGCGCAGCGGGCCTGACCAGCGAGTCCCGCGAGGTCCTTGACGTAGCGGCGCTTACCGGTACCCGCGGGGCCCTGGGGGCGACCTGGCCGAGCCGTATCAGTACCAGGTTGATGGCAGCCCGGAGAAGGCCGCCAGGCTCTGGGCCGAGCTTGGCTGTCCGTACGAGTCCGCGCTGGCCCTGCTCGATGCCCCTGATCTGTGCGGGACACACGAATTCAGTCATCGCCGCTGAGCTGTTCATCTCCGCGAAGACGGTCGATCACCACGTCGCCAGCGTGCTGGCTAAGCTCGGCGCCCCGAACCGGAAGGCGGCTGCGACCCAGGCCGCCACACTCGGCCTGGTAGGCACGCGGTCAGGACCCTAGGGAGCGGGAGCGAGCCGGCCGACGCCGCCTGCCGAGCGAGCGAGACCGAAGGGATCGGATCAGGCCCGCGCGGGGCGGCCGGTCGCTGCGGTCCCACATGTACGCAGGCCGACAGCCGCCGGTGATCCACCAGTTCCCTGGACCGGCGGTTCCGTTCGGATCGCCTGCCGACGGCAGCCCGATCCTGATGGACGAACTCATCCCAGGGAACATTGACTGACTCCGCCAAACGTCTGCAAGCGCCGATGGGAGGCCTTACCTCGCAGACTAACGCCCGGATACGGCCCGGCGGTAGTCCCGCATGGCCGGAGTCATCCACAACCTGTGGATGGGATGGCTGGTAAACTATGCCAACTGCGCGGTATCATTCTCGCCCTTGTGGAAACGGCCGGTTAACAGGGCACCATCATCTGGCCTCCACTACGGTACGGCGCATGCCGCCCCCCTGCGGCCCGCGAAGGGCTTCCGTAATGCCGTAGGTACTGCAATACTGCATTGGTGCCCGGTCTTAGCGTAGCCCTGCTGAACCTCAAGCCAGGCACGGGCAAGACCACGTCGGCGGTCTGGCTGGCGCACATCTTCGCTGAGGCGGGGAAGCAGGTACTCCTGGTGGACGCCGACCCTTCCGGCAGCGCGCTGGAATGGTCCGACCTGGCGGCAATGGACCCGCGGCTGCCGCCAAGCGCGGCCTTCCCGTTTCGGATCGTCGCGCTGCCCTCGCGGCGGCTCCACCTTCGGGTACCCGAGATCGCCTATCCAGACGACGTGGTGATCATCGACGCCCCGCAGTTGGAAGATCACGCCGGCATAGCCCGGTCAGCGATGCGATTCGTCGACGAGATCCTGATCCCGTGCGCGCCGAGCCCCATTGAGATCAATCGCACGACACCGGTACGGGACGAGATCGCCGAAGTCGAGGCGATCCGGGACCGGCCGGTCCGATCCGCGGTATTGCTGAACCGGTGCATTGCCCGCGCGCACTCGACTGCCAACGCCAAAGAGTCCCTGGAGGGCCTGGGCTATGACGTTCTGCGGACAGCCGTGCCGAGGCTGGAAGTCTATGCCCAGAGCTTCGGACTGCCGATTTCCGAGATAGGCCGCGATGTGTGGCGGGGCGTGGCCGGCGACATCATCGAACGGTGTGTTCCCCTCGGGAAGGTCCAGTTATGACGCCAGAACAGGAACGGCGCAAGGCGCAGATGGCCGCGGCCGCTGCGAGCCGCGCGGAACCTGGTGTCCGGGCCGCGGGGGGAACGGCAATCCGGTCAAAGCCGGTTAGGATCACTCTCGACCTCAGCCCGGAACTGTACCGGCAGCTGACCCTGTGGGCGCACTCGGCGGCGATCGAGCTTGACGTGCCGCGCCTCGCGCTCGCCGACGCGGTGCGCGCGATGATCAGGGTCACCACAGAGAGCCCGGACGAGGTCCTCGAGCGGCTCCGCCGCGACCGCGACCTCTAGCGAGCGCGGGGAGCGCCCGTAAGGCGGTCGAGTTCCTTGACGCAGCCACTCTGATAGCTGACCAGGCAGACGGGGAAGCGGCAGCCCCTGATGCCTTTGTCACTCTATGCATTCAAGCCGGGATCGCTGCCTCGGATGTCATCTGCTGCGCTCGATTGGGCCAGCACGCAGGAGGCCAGGATCACAACGAGGCAGTGACCCTGCTATCCCGGGCCGACAGCGAATCGGCCAGGCACTTGCGCGTGTTGCTGGGCATGAAGACCAAGGCAGACTACAGCCATGCCGGCATAAGTGCTGCCGACGCTAAGCGTGCAGGAAGGGCAGCCGAGGCACTCGTAGAGACAGCGCGTCGGGTGACCGCCGGATAGCCGACGCCAGCGCGCTACTGTCGCTCAGTCCGGGCTCAGCCTGGCCTCGGACGGAGGTCGGCCTCGGTGTAGGCGTAGTGCATCGAGCGGTCGCCGTCCTCGTATGTTGTGAGGGTCGGTGTACTCCTGGATGTCGAGGTCTTCTGCACTTTGCGCCCGGCGTCAGACGCAACCACCGGGAATCGCCAGGAGAATCAGCCCTCAGCCCTGATCGGCCCAGCCGGGCCGCTCGCCCGCACGACCCCGATCGGGCAGGAGACGCCCGTTCCGTGGTCCGGGCAGTAGCCGTACGGGTTCTTGGTGTCGGCGAGGTACTGCTGGTGGTAGTCCTCGGCGAAGTAGAACTCCGACGCCGGGCGGATTTCGGTCGAGATGGTGCCGTACCCAGCCTGGGTCAGCCGCTCCTGGTAGGCGCCCGCCGACTCCTGCGCCGCCGCCTTCTGGTCCGCGGAGTGCCAGAAGATCGCGGAACGATACTGGCTGCCGACGTCGTTGCCCTGCCGCAGACCCTGCGTCGGGTCGTGCGACTCCCAGAACACTCGCAGCAGGTCACGGTAGGAGACCACGTTCGGGTCGAACACCACTCGCACCGACTCCGCGTGGCCGGTCCGGCCGCTGCAGACTTCCTCGTAGCTGGGATTCGGGGTGAAGCCGCCCTCGTAGCCGACCGCGGTGGTGATGACGCCCTTGGTCAGCCAGAAATTCTTCTCCGCGCCCCAGAAGCAGCCGAGCGCGAACTCGGCCACCTCGCTGCCGTCCGGATAGGGCGGCAGCAGCGGCGTCCCGAGAACTTCGTGCGCCGCTGGCACCCGCACCGCCGGCGTCCGGCCAGGAAGCGCCTCGTCCGCGGTGACCATGCGCGACTTGTGCGTACCGAAGACTCCCACCCTTGTACCTCCCGATCCCGGGGACTCTAGGTGTACAAGCGCCGCCGGTCGCGCCTGCATTCCCCGGGCGGCCGGGCTCGACGGCCTCAGCCCGTGCGCTCGATCACGAAGTTGCACATCGCCTCAAACGCGGCCCGGGCCGGAACCTCGGGAAGCGCGAGGATCTCGGTCCTGGCCAGGTCCGCCCAGTGCCGCAGGTCGGCCTTGGCCATCTCCATCGCCGGGTGCGCCCGGAGCAGGTTCAGCGTCTCCGTACGCGCCGCCGAGTCGGTCAGGTCGCTGCCGCTCAGCAGCTCCACCAGCCGCCGGTCGGCAGGGCCCGCGGACCGCAGCGCGTGCAGTACCGGCAGCGTCCTGACGCCCTCGCGCAGGTCGGTTCCCGGCGTCTTGCCCGACTGGTCCGTATCGCTCGAGACGTCGAGAATGTCGTCGGATAGCTGGAAGGCGACACCGAGCGCCGCGCAGGCCGGCGCGATCCGCTCGGTGACACTTGCCGGAGCGCCGGAGAACATCGCGCCGAACTGCCCGGAGGCCGCGATCAGCGAGGCTGTCTTCTCGGTCACGACGCCCATGTAATGCTCGAGCGGATCCTGGTCCGGGCGCGGGCCGACGGTCTCGGCGATCTGGCCGGCGACCAGCCGGCAGAACGTCTCGGCCTGGATCCTGACGGCATCGGGACCGAGGTCAGCCAGGATCTTCGAGGCACATGCGAACAGGTAATCGCCGGTCAGGATGGCCACCGAGTTATCCCAGCGCGAATTCGCGCTCGGAGTTCCGCGTCGGACATCCGCCTCGTCCATCACGTCGTCGTGGTACAAAGTGGCCAGGTGAGTCAGCTCGATCGCGACGGCCGCCGGCACCACCCGGTCGTCCTGCGGGTTGCCGAACTGAGCCGCGAGCAGGACCAGGGTCGCCCTGAACCGCTTGCCGCCCGCGTCGATCAGGTAGCCGGAGGTCTGGTCAAGTAGGTTGTAGTGTGGTGCGCTGGCGGCCTTCCGCAGGCCGTCCTCGACCAGCGCGAGTCCGTCGGTCACGTCGGCCGCGAGCGCGGCGTCCGACAGCTCCACGGGCACGACCGTGATCACTGGATCCCCTATCCGTACGGCTTTCGCGGCTGCAGTGCGGCCAGCGGGCCGGTTGCCCGGCCATTTCCAAGATAAGCACACCCCGGTGCCGCATGCGTCAGGTCGGGTCGCCGGATCGCTCGCGGCGACGGCGTCACCGGACGAACAGCTGCGCGGCGGCTTCGTGGGCCAGCCTGAGCAGCGGCTCGGGCGCGACACCGAGCACCAGGGTGGCCAGCAGTCCGATGCCGACCGCGACCGAGGTGAACGCGCTCGGCCTGACGACGGCTGGACCGTCGAGCACGGGCTCGCTGAAGAACATCAGGACGATGACCCGGACGTAGGGGAAGGCCAGAATCGCGCTGCTCACCACCCCGACGATGACGAGCGGCAGCGCTCCGCCGGCGATCGCGGCCTGGAAGACGGCGAACTTCCCGGTGAACCCGCTGGTCAGCGGGATCCCGGCGAACGCGATCAGGAAGAAGGCGAAGATGCCGGCGACCAGCGGAGACCGCTTGCCGAGCCCGGCCCAGCGGGACAGATGCCCCGCCTCGCCGCTCTGGTCGCGGATCAGGGTCACCACCGCGAACGCCCCGACGGCCGCCAGCCCGTAGGCAGCCAGGTAGAACATGCTGCTGGACAGGCCGGCCGTGCTCGCCGCCACTACGCCGGTCAGGATGTATCCGGCCTGGGCGATCGAGGAGTAGGCGAGCAGGCGCTTGACGT
This sequence comes from Streptosporangiales bacterium, assembly GCA_017882645.1. Classification (GTDB taxonomy): domain Bacteria; phylum Actinomycetota; class Actinomycetes; order Streptosporangiales; family Streptosporangiaceae; genus Chersky-822. Next base: position 10,981 of record JADGPC010000161.1, read on the forward strand.
CCGTCTGGGTGATCGCGATGATCGACCCGCCCAGCATCGTGAGGATCGCGATGCCCCACATCATGGGGCGCCAGTCCCAGGTCAGCTGGCCGAATGCGACATAGAAGACGCGCAGCACCGCGCCGAAAGCGCTGACCAGCGTGCAGGACGCCATCAGCGCGGTGACCGGGGTCGGGGCGCCCTGATAGACGTCGGGCTTCCACGCCTGGAACGGCACGGCGCCGATCTTGAACAGCAGGCCCACGCCGAGCAGCGCGATACCGGCGTAGAGCAGCACCGAGCTCTGCGTGTTCCCGCCGGCTGCTATCGCAATCTTCGAGAGGCTGACCGAGTCAGAGAAGCCGTACAGCATTGCGACGCCGAACAGGAAGAACGCCGACGAGAACGACCCGAGCAGGAAGTACTTCATGGCCGCTTCCTGCGAGAGCAGGCGGCGGCGCCTGGCCAGCCCGCAGAGCAGGTAGAGCGGGAGCGAGAGCACCTCGAGCGCCACGAACATCGTGAGCAGGTCGTTCGCCGCGGGGAACAGGAGCATGCCGCCAATGGCGAAGAGGGTCAGCGGGTAGACCTCGGTGTGGCTGATTCCGGCCAGCAGTCCCTCGCGCTCCTCGGCGCTGCCCGGCACTGCGGCCGCCTGCGCCGCGAACGCGCTGACCTCGTGGGAGGACTCGGCGATCAGCAGCACGCTGATGAACGCGAGGACCAGGATGGTGCCCTGGATGAACAGGGTCGGCCGGTCGATCGCCACCGCGCCGACCGCGGCCACGTTCCCGGCCCTGCCGCCGCCGAACAGGCTGCTGCTACCGGCCAGGAAGACGGTCAGGATGAACGCGCCGGCCAGGCTGCCGAGCGTAATGGCCAGGTGCAGCGTGCGGCGCAGCGGCCGTGGCGAGAACGCCTCGACCAGCACGCCGGCGATGGCCGCCCCGAAGACGAGCAGCATCGGCGAGAGCTGCCCGTACTGGATCTGCGGCGCGGGAATGGTCGGCGCGATCGCGGCGAGGGACCCGGTCACGGCTTGCTCCCGTTCTTGTGCGCTGCGGCAGTATCGAGCACGACTGTCGCCGGGTGCGGCGGGACCGGGTCGGTCGAGTGAGCCTGGACCAGCGTCTTGTGGACGGCGGGATTGATCATGTCGATGACCGGCTTGGGATAGACGCCCAGGACGATGACCAGCGCGATCAGGGGGCCCACCGCCCACAGTTCGCGCGCCCGCAGGTCAGGCATGGCGGCGACGTCCTCGCGGACCGGTCCGGTCATCGTGCGCTGGTACATCCACAGGATGTAGATCGCGGCCAGGATGATCCCGACGGTGGCCAGCGCGGCGGCTACCTCGTACCTGGTGAAGGTGCCGATCAGCACGAGGAACTCGCTGACGAAGGTGGACAGGCCTGGCATGGCCAGGCCGGCCAGGCCAGCGATGAGGAACAGTCCGGCCAGGACTGGAGCGACCTTCTGCACGCCGCCGTAGTCGGCGATCTGCTGCGAGCGCCGGCGGGCGATCATGAACCCGGCGATCAGGAACAAGGCCCCGGTCGCGAAGCCGTGGTTGACCATGTAGAGCGTGGCCCCCACCTGGCCCTGGCTGGTCATCGCGAAGATCCCGAGCGTGATCAGGCCGAAGTGGGAGACCGATGTATAGGCGATCAGCCGCTTCAGGTCAGCCTGGCCGATGGCGACGATCGCCGCGTACAGGATCCCGATCACCGCTAGCGCGATCACCAGCGGCGTGAAGTAATGCGACGCGGACGGGAACAGATCCAGGCAGTACCTGATCATGCCGAAGGTACCGACCTTGTCGAGCACGCCGACGAGCAGCACCGCCGCGCCAGGCTGCGCGGCGGTAGCCGCATCGGGCAGCCAGGTATGGAACGGCCACAGCGGTGCCTTGATCGCAAAGGCGACGAAGAACCCGAGGAACAGCCACTTCTGGGCGGTCGGGTCGAGGACCACCCGGGACAGGTCGGTGAACAGGAACGAGCCCTGGTGGTGCAGCACCGCGCTCTGGGCCGAGATGACGTACAGCGCGATCACCGCGACCAGCATCAGCAGCCCGCCGAGCAGGCTGTACAGCAGGAACTTCACCGCCGCATACTGCCGCTGGCCGACTCCGTAGCTGCCGATCATGAAGTACATCGGGATCAGCATGGCTTCGAAGAAGACGTAGAAGAGGAACACGTCCGTGGCCGCGAAGACGCCGATCATCATGGTCTCGAGCACCAGGAGCAGCGCGAAGTAGGTCTTGACGCTCCGCTTCGGCGGCGCCTCGCCGGCCGGGCTCGCAGACCCCTCGGCGTCGTTCCACGACGCGAGAATGACGACCGGCATCAGGACCGTCGTCATCAGGATGAGAACGAGCGCGATACCGTCCGCGCCGACCGCGTAGTGCACGCCGAACTGCGGAATCCACTGATAGACCTGGGTGAACTGGAACCGCGGGCCGCCCGGCTTGAAGGCGACCGCCATCGCGATGGTGACGCCGAGCGTGATCAGCGTGAAGACCAGGGCGATCCGCTTCACCAGCAGGTCCCGGGAGCGCCGGTCGGCATCGCTGCCCGGGGCGGACCGGCCCGGAGTCAGGCAGACGGCAAGCGTCCCGACGAGCGGGATCGCTCCCGAGACAGTCAGCCAGGGAAAGTTGCTCATGGAAGTCAGCGCCTCATCGCAGCGTGGGGTGTCACGAGTTCCCCTTAGAGTCGGACCAGCAGCAGGGCGCCGACGAGCAGCAGGGCGCCGATCAGCATGGACAGGGCGTACGAGCGAACGAACCCGGTCTGTACCTTGCGCATCCGGCCCGAGCTTCCGCCCATGATGGCGGCGACGGTATTGACCAGGCCGTCGATGCCGCGGTTATCGAAGTACACCGACAGCCTGGTCAGCCACTGCCCTGGCCGCATCAGCACGGACTCGTTCAGCGCGTCACCGTAGAGGTCCTTGCGGGCCGCGACCGTGACGAGGCTGCCGTGGGGCGCGGTGACCGGTACCTCGCGCCGTCCGTACATCAGCCAGCCCAGAGCCGCTCCCACGACGACGACCGCCAGCGAGATGTCGCTGACCGGGGTGAAGAACCCGTGCGACAGCGGTGGCGTGCCGACCACGGGCTGCAGGAAGTCGATCAGCCTGCTCGACAGCATCAGGAAGCCGCCGGCGCAGAGCGAGCCGATGGCCAGGATGACCATGGGCGATGTCATCACCGGCGGAGACTCGTGCGGGTGCACGCCATCGTCCCAGCGTCGCTTCCGGCCGAACGTCATGAACATCACCCGCGTCATGTAGAAGGCGGTGATGCCCGCTCCGAGCAGCGCGGCCGTGCCGAGAATCGCGCCCGACGTTCCGCCCTTGGAGTAGGCGGCGTCGATGATCGGGTCCTTGGTGAAGAACCCGGAGAACGGCGGTATGCCGATGATCGCCAGATAGCCGAACGTGAACGTGACGAAGGTGATCTTCATGACCGTGGCGAGACCGCCGAACCGGCGCATGTCGACCTCGTCGTTCATCCCGTGCTTGACCGACCCGGCGCCGAGAAACAGCCCGGCCTTGAAGAAGCCGTGCGAGAGCAGGTGGGCGATCGCGAGCGCGTAGCCAACCGGGCCGAGGCCTGCGGCGAGCATCATGTAGCCGATCTGACTCATCGTCGAGCCGGCCAGCGCCTTCTTGATGTCGTCCTTGGCACACCCGATGATGGCGCCGAACAGCAGCGTGGCGGCCCCGACCACGGTGACCGCGAGCCTGGCGTCCGACGACAGGTTGAAGATAGGCGCCGACCTGACGATCAGGTAGACGCCGGCGGTGACCATCGTCGCCGCGTGGATCAGCGCGGAGACCGGAGTCGGGCCTTCCATCGCGTCGAGCAGCCAGGACTGCAGCGGCAGCTGGGCGGACTTTCCGCACGCGCCGAGCAGCAGCAGCAGGCCGATGGCCGTGATCGTGCCGCCGCTCGCGGTGTGCACCGCGCCGAAGACGCCGGAGAAGCTGACCGAGCCGAAGGTGAAGAACATCAGCATGATGGCCAGCGACAAGCCGAGGTCACCGACCCGGTTCGCGATGAACGCCTTCTTGGCGGCGACGGCAGCGGACGGCTTGAACTGCCAGAAGCCGATCAGCAGGTAGGAGGCGAGGCCGACGCCCTCCCAGCCCGCGTACAGGGCCACGTAGTTGTCCGCCAGCACCAGCAGCAGCATCGCGGCGATGAACAGGTTCAGGTAGCCGAAGAACCGGCGCCGCTCCGGGTCGTGCGACATATAGCCGATCGCGTAGATGAGGATCAGTGATCCCACGCCGGTGATCAGCAGGACAAAGCAGATCGACAGCTGGTCGAGCCGCAGGCCGAGCGGGACGTGGAACCGGCCGATAGCCGGAATCCAGTCGTACACCCGCACTTCCCGGCTGCGCTGGCTGGCCGGATAGCCGAGCATGGTTACGAACGCGATCACGCCGTAAGCGAAGGCGGCGAGCGACGTCGCGCAGCCGAGCAGGTGTCCCCAGGCGTTCGTGCGCTTGCCGCCGAGCAGCAAGATGACCGCGCCGGCCGCCGGGAACGCGAGCAGCAGCCACGCCAGGTCCTGGACGCCGGTGGCTGGCAGCGTGGCCACGGCCGCGCCAGGCCCGGCCAGCGCGCCGGCAAGAGAGCCAGTCACTGCCTACCCTCCACGTGGTTCTGTGCTGACAACTTCGGGTCGTTCTGCGTGCTCAGTACTTGAGCAGGTTGGCGTCGTCGACCGACGCCGACTTGCGGGCGCGGAAGATCGAGGTCAGGATGGCCAGGCCGACAACGACCTCAGCCGCCGCCACGACCATCACGAAGAACGCGATCACCTGACCGTTCAGGTCGCCGTGCAGCCTAGCGAAGGCGATGAACGCCAGGTTCACCGCGTTCAGCATCAGCTCAATGCACATGAAGACGACCAGGGCGTTCCTGCGGACGAGAACGCCGACACCGCCGATCACGAAGAGGATCGCGGCCAGCGCGACGTAGTTGGCCGGGCTGATCATTGCTCCTCCTCCTGCTCCTCGCCTGCGGCCTGAGCACCACCACCGGGCTCAGGCCCGGCCGCGATGGCCGGCCCGCCGACCGTCATCGGTCCGGCCAGCACGCTGCTGACCGACAGCCGCGACTGCTTGCCGTCCGGGAGCAGGGCGGGCATGTCCACAGCGTTATGTTGCGCGTAGGTGCCAGGGCCGGGTAGCGGGGTCGGGTGGCCGCTGGCAATCCGGCGCGTGGACAGCATCCGCTGCGTGGGCCTGGGGCTGGTCCGCTCCCGGTGCGCGAGCACCATGGCACCGAGCGCCGCCGTGATCAGCAGGGCGCTGGTGACCTCGAAGGGAAACACGTAGGTCGTGAACACGAGCGTGGCCAGGCCGTTGACGTTGAGCGAGCTGTTGCGCGGGCCCGAGGCCGCGGCCGGCCCGATGGTCGCGTGCCCGACGACCAGGATCAGCAGCACGAGCATCGCGATGCCGGCCAGGCCGGCGAAGAGCCGCTGTCCCCTGATCGTCTCGATGATCGAATCGGTGGCGGTAATACCCACGATCATCATCACGAAGAGGAAGAGCATGAGCACCGCTCCGGTGTACACAATCACCTGGACGAAGGCCAGGAACGGCGCACCCTGCATGGCGTACATCGCCGCGAGGATCAGCATGACGACCGCCAGCAGCACGGCGCAGTGCACGGCCCGCCTGGTCACGATCATGCCGAGGGCGGCGGCCACGGCCACGACGGCGAGCACCCAGAACGTCGCGACCTCGGTGTTACTGGCCGCGCTGCCGGCCAGGATCATCGAGTGAGTCATCACGTGCCTCCCGCGTCGGCTCGTGGCTCGCTGCCTTCGGCGGGCGGCTCGGCGGCGGGCGCATCAGGCGCACCGTCCGCCCCGCGGCTCCGCGCGAGCATGCTCAGCAGGTCCGTCGGCTGCGCGGCGGCGAACGACGGCCCGAGCCGGTAGTAGTCCTCTTCGGAATCTCCCAGTCGCATCGGATGCGGCGGTGCCTCCATGCCCGGCTGGAGCGGCGCGACTAGCTGCTCCTTGGTCCAGATCAGGCTCTCGCGGCTGTCGTTGGCCAGCTCGTACTCGTTGGTCATCGTCAGCGCCCTGGTCGGGCAGGCCTCGACACACAGGCCGCACAGGATGCAGCGCAGGTAGTTGATCTGGTAGACGGCACCGTACCGCTCGCCCGGCGAGTACCGCTCGGACTCGGTGTTGCTGCCGCCCTCGACGTAGATGGCATCGGCGGGGCAGGCCCAGGCGCACAGCTCGCAGCCGATGCACTTCTCCAGGCCATCGGGCCACCGGTTGAGCTGGTGCCGGCCGTGGTACCGCGGCGCGGTCGGCTTCTTTACCTCCGGGTACTCGACGGTGTCGACCTTGCGGAACATCTGCCGGAAGGTGACGGCGAAGCCTTTGACCGGGTTGAGGAAATCAAGCACCTGTGACCTCCTTTATCCCGGAATCTGGGGCCGCCTGCTCGGTCAGCGCCGGCAGCCCGGACGACATGCCGTGGTAGTGCGGCAGGTCCATCGGCGGCACGGGGAAGCTGCCGGCATCCTGCTCGGCCGCTTCCTCTTCCATCGCCGCGCGCCGATCGGCGGCCCGCTCGGCGGCGAAGTCCCAGGCGAACGCCAGCGCGAGCAGGACGAGCACGATCGCGCCGCCGACCAGGTAGACCCCCGTGCTGCCGCCCTGGCGGCGCCAGACCCGCAGCGTGGCGATGAGCAGGGTCCAGGCCAGCGCGGCCGGGATCAGAATCTTCCAGCCCAGCTGCATGAGCTGGTCGTACCTGATCCGGGGCAGCGATCCGCGCAGCCAGATGAAGAAGAACATGAAGCCACTCAGCTTCGCGAGGAACCACAGGACCGGCCACCAGCCGCTGTTGGCTCCCGACCAGACCGAGATCGGCCAGAACGCGTGCCAGCCGCCCAGGAAGAGCGTGGTCGCCAGCGCCGACACCGTGAACATGTTCACGTACTCGGCCAGGTAGAACAGCGCGAACTTCAGCGAGGAGTACTCCGTGTGAAAGCCGGCCACCAGCTCGCCCTCGCCCTCGGGCAGGTCGAAGGGCAGCCGGTTGGTCTCGCCGACCATCGTGATCACGTAGATCACGAACGACGGCAGCAGCAGGACGGCGAACCAGGACGGGTAGTGCAGCGTGGCGCCGAACAGGTGGAACGGCGCGCCGTGGGCCTGGGCCGCGACGATCTGCGAGGTCGACAGCGACCCGGCGTACAGGAAGACCGGCACGAACGAGATACCCATCGCGATCTCGTAACTGATCACCTGGGCCGACGACCGAAGCCCGCCGAGCAGCGAGTAGGGCGAGATGGACGCCCAGCCGGCCAGGACGATCCCGTAGACGCCCATCGAGCTCATGGCGAGCACGAGGAGCACGGCGACGGGAAGGTTCGCGAGCTGGAGCGGCGTCTGGTGGCCGAAGATCGACACGACCGGGCCGACCGGAATGATCGCGAAGCTGATGAAGGCGGGGATCGATGCGATCGCGGGGGCGAGGACGAAGAGGAACTTGTCGACGCCGCGCGGGATGATGTCTTCCTTCAGCGGCAGCTTGATGCCGTCCATGAGGGACTGCAGCAGGCCGAATTTCCCGGCCCGGTTCGGCCCGGGACGCTGCTGCATCCGGCCGATGATCCGGCGTTCCGCCCAGATCATCAGCAGCGTCCCCAGCATGAGGAACAGGAAGACGAACAGGACCTTCAGCGCCGTCAGCCACCACGGGTCGTGGTCGATCAGCGCCGACGTCGACGCGCTTCCGCTGGCCAGGTGGACCAGACCGGACCGGGCACTCATTCGGCGCTCCTCACCTTCAGCAGGCTGCCGTGACCGGCGCCGAGGTCGCGCCGTACCGAGCAGCCGGCGGCATTCGTCGGCAGCCAGACCACCCGGTCGGGCATCGTCGTGATCTCGACTGGCACGCGGATCTCGCCGCGGCTGGTCGCCACGCTGACCTTCGCGCCGTTGCCTACGCCGACCTCGGCCGCGGTCGCCGCCGACATCCTCGCGACGGCCGGACGAGCGGTCCCGGCGAGATGCGGCTCGCCATCTTGCATCCGGCCGACGTCGAGCAGATTATGCCAGGTTGCGAGCACGGCTTCGCCGGCCCCGGGAACGGCAGCACCGCGATCGGTGCTGCCCGACGCGCGACGATCAGCTACGGGCCGCATTCCGCCCTGGCCGGCCGCCTGGCCCGCCCCGAGCGCCGCCAGTTCGCGGCGCGCCGCCTCGGCGTCGGGCAGACCCAGGTGAACATCCATCTCGTCGGCGATTCCCGCGAGTACCTGCAGGTCGCCGCGGACCACGGGAACCGGCAGCGCGGCACCGAACTGGCCGGGCCTGCCCTCCCAGTTCACGAAGGTGCCCGGCTTCTCGGCGACCGCGGCCACCGGCAGCACCACGTCGGCCCGGTCGGTGACGGCGCTGGCCCGGAGCTCGAGGCTGACGACGAAGCCGGCCGACTCGATCGCGGCCAGCGCGGCCTGCGGGTCAGGCAGGTCGGCCGGGTCGATCCCGCCCACGAGCAGGGCCTCGATCTCGCCGGCCGCCACTGCGTCGAGTATCTGCCCGGTATCCCGGCCGGGCTCGCCGGGCAGCGAGCCGACACCCCAGGTCCTGGCCACCTCGGCGCGAGCCGCGACGTCGGTGACCCGGCGTCCGCCGGGCAGCAGGAACGGCAGCGCTCCAGCCTCGATCGCCCCGCGCTCGCCGGCCCGCCGCGGTATCCACGCCAGCCGGGCGCCAGTCAGCTCGGCCAGCGTGGCGGCCGCGGTCAGCGCTCCGGGTACCTCGGCGAGCCGCTCGCCGACCAGGATGACCGCTCCGGGCCGGGCGAGCGCCCGGGCGGCGGTTGCGAAGACATCGCCGGCGGCGGGCCCGGCGGCTAGGCCGGCCGGGTCAGCCAGCTGGCTCAGCACCTCGGCCTCGGTTCCTGGCGCCGCGGGCAGCAGCGTCCCCGACAGCCGGTCGAGGCCGGGACTGGCCAGTGCCGCCACCGAGTACACGGCGGTGTGGCCTGACCGGACCGCCTTGCGCAGCCGCAGGAAGACGATCGGCGACTCATCCTGCGGCTCGAAGCCCGCGAGCAGCACCGCCGGAGCCTGCTGCAGGCTCGAGTAGCTGACGCTCGCGTCCG
>JADGPC010000162.1 GCA_017882645.1 Streptosporangiales bacterium
CGACAAGCTCCGCGCGCAGCAGGGCGTCGGCGCGGCGATGCTGCGCCGCGGCCGCTGCGAGGGGTGCCACCTCTCGCTGCACACCGTGGACCTGAACCAGATCCGCGCGGCCGCGCCGGACGAGGTGATCCGCTGCGAGGAATGCCGGCGGATCCTCGTGCGCACCGCCGAATCGGGCCTGTGACGAGTCCCGCGATGCGCAGGCTCATCGTCGAGGCCGACGGCGGCTCCCGTGGCAATCCGGGCCCAGCCGGGTACGGCGCCCTGGTGCGGGACGCGGACACCATCGAGGTCCTGGCCACCGAATCGGAGTACATCGGGATCGCCACCAACAACGTGGCCGAGTACTCCGGCCTCATCGCGGGCCTGCGCGCGGCCGCACGGATCGACCCGCACGCCTCCGTCCAGGCCCGGATGGACTCCCGGCTCGTGGTGGAGCAGATGTCCGGCCGCTGGAAGATCAAGCACCCGGACATGAAGCCGCTCGCGCTGGCCGCCAGCGAGGCCGCCCGCGGCTTCACCAAGGTGACGTACGAGTGGGTGCCGCGGGAGCGCAACAAGTTTGCGGACCGGCTCGCCAACGAGGCCATGGATTCTGCCGAACGGAACGGCGGTGGCCCTCCTGCCCGGGTGAGACCCCGCCCGGCCGAGCACCCGGCCCCCGAGCCGGGCCAGCGGCCGGGCGGAAACGGGGCCGGATGGGGGCCCGCGCAAGGGCAGGCGACGATCACGCTGCTGCTGCGGCACGGGCAGACGCCGCTGTCGGCCGAGCGGCGGTTCGCGGGCATCGGTGACATCGAGCTGACCGAGATGGGCGTGCGCCAGGCGAAGCTCGCGGGGGAGCGGCTCGCCGCGCGCGGCGGCGTCGACGTGGTCGTGACGTCCCCGTTGCGGCGGGCCCGGCAGACGGCCGAGGAGGTGGCCGCGGCCACCGGCGCGCCGGTCGAGGAGGACGCGGACTTCCGCGAGACCGACTTCGGCGCGTGGGAGGGCCTGACCTTCACCGAGGCCCAGCGGCGGTGGCCCAAGGAAGTCGCGGCGTGGCTGGCCGACCCGGCGGCCGCGCCGCCCGGAGGCGAGAGCTTCGCCGCGGTCGCCACCCGGGTCAGGGCGGCGCGGGAACGGCTGATGGCCGCGCACCTGCGGCAGACCGTACTGGTCGTCAGCCACGTGACGCCGATCAAGACGCTGCTCACCGAGGCGCTGCTCGCGCCGCCCGCGGCCATGTACCGGATGCACCTCGACGTCGGGGCGTTCAGCGAGATCGACTGGTACACCGACGGCCCCGCCGTCGTGAGGTCACTTAACGATACAGCCCACCTGCGATAGGGAGCCTTTGCGGTAAGGTCGGCTGCGCCCGGTCGCGGCCGGTTTGCGAACGTGTGGGCTCGGGGTTACGTAAGGATGCTGCTCGATGACAACGACGGATTTTGGCGCCCCCGGCGCGCGGCGCGGGCGGCCCAGCCCGGTGCGGTCGGCCGGCTCTCGTAAAATTCGCGGTCATGGCTGATCGTTCGCAGCTCAGCGCCCCGGGGAGCCTGCAGAACACCACCGGCATCACGAAGACGGCGACGTCGCTCTCGGGTGAGCCGCTCGCCGAGCTGGCCGCACAGCACAATCTGCGGCCCAGCGCGCAGCGGCCCGGGCTGCTGGAGTACCTGGGCAAGCTGTGGCAGCGCCGCCACTTCATCATGGCGTTCGCCACGGCGCGGAACGTCTCGATGTACACCGACGCCCGGCTCGGCCAGGTCTGGCAGGTGCTCACCCCGCTGCTCAACTGCGCCGTTTACGGCCTGATCTTCGGTATCCTGTTCAAGGCCAACCGGGGTATCGAGCACTACATCCCCTACCTGGTCATCGGCGTCTTCATCTTCACCTTCACCGAGCGGTCGATCCTGGTCGGCTCGCGGGTCATGCACAACAACCTGTCCCTGATCCGCGCGCTGCAGTTCCCGCGGGCGTCGCTGCCGCTGGCCTACGTCATCGTCGAACTGCAGCAGCTGATGCTGTCCATGGTCGTCATGGTCATCATCGTGCTGCTCTCTCACGAGCCGCTGACCTGGTACTGGTTCCTGGCCATTCCGGTGCTGCTGCTGCAGACCCTGTTCAACATCGGCGCGAGCCTGATCATCGCGCGGATCGGCGCCGAACTGAACGACGTCAGCCAGCTCGTGCCGTTCCTGACCCGCGTATGGCGGTACTTCTGCGGGGTGATGTACAGCATCGCCACCCTGCCCGCGACGCTGCCGCTCTGGTCAAAAGTGCTCCTGCAGCTCAACCCGGCCGCCGTGTACATCTCGCTGATGCGCCTCGCGATCATGGAGACGCAGCGGACGAACGCTCCCGGCGCGGAGCCGTACAACCCCCTGAAGTGCGCCGCCTTCCATGTCCATCTGTCGCTTTATCAATACCAGGCGTATTGCCGCCCGGAAGTGACCACAACCGAGCTCTGGGTAGCGGGCGTCGGCTGGGCTCTGCTCGCGCTGGTGGTCGGCATCGTGTACTTCTGGCGGGCCGAGGCGCGCTTCGGCCGCGGCTGACCCGTGCGGAGCCGCGACCGGCGCATGCGGAGCCGCGGCTGACCCGTGCGGGGCTAAACCGGAACGGGGATGGCGAACGTCTGGCCGTCAGCGGCGCGCGCGTTGAGCCAGTCACGGGAGATCAGCGCGGCCAGGGTGGCCAGGGCCCACACGGTGACGGGATCGGTGTGCGGCGGCCGGAGCAGCCGTTCGGCCGCGGGCCGGCTGACGATGGCGAACAGGCCGCCGGCCGAGCCGGTGCCGAGCACGTAGTCCCGCAGGAATCCGGCCACGTCGTCGCCGTAGCCGCGCCGCCAGTCGAAGCGGGCCCGCTGACCGGGGGCAGCCGCGCCGGGCGCGGGCACGGAGGGCTTCGCCGGGTCGCACTTCCAGCGGTCGGCGGCGAGCGGGATGTCCAGCAGCGCCGGGCACAGCGCGCCGATCGCCCCGCGGAGCAGGCGGTCGTCGAGGCGTTCGGCCAGCGGCGCGGACCGGGCCGCGCGGACCACCTGGTCGTCGAAGAACGGCTGCGCCATCACGGAGCGGATGGCATAGGCCTGCCGTGCCGCCGCGGACCATCGCCCGGCCCGGTTGACCAGGTAGAAGTCGTCCAGGGCCGACTGGGGACGGGCGGCCACCGC
>JADGPC010000163.1 GCA_017882645.1 Streptosporangiales bacterium
GAATGGGGTGCTATCGCCGGTCTTCATGAGCATCGAGGAGTATCTGGGCCGCAACACGCAGGACTACTACGATGTCCTGGCCGAGGTCGGCTGCGGATCATGGCAGCCCGGCAATGACACGCGACCATGGATCCGGTTCACTCTCACCGCGCACCTCCGCCAGGCCCGCACGATGCTTGTCCGCGTGCGGGAAACTGAGCGCCTATGGTCGGAGCTAGATATCGTCCGCGCTCGGCTAGACCTTCCCGAGCGGACGATGGTGCTGTTGTTCGATGCCGCGATGGGGATGAGGGTCCGGAACGCCACGTATCGCGCGGGCCTTGAAGAGTCAGGCGAGGAATCGATCTCAGAGCAAACCGCATCCCGTGACCTTCAGCGCCTTGTCCAGGCGGAACTGCTGTTCTCGCGTGGCCAGAAGCGGGGGAGGCTATACGCGGGTACTCCCGTGCTCACCGGCGTGCGGCACAAGATCCTGGCCTCCCGTGATGCTCGCAATGACGCGGATCCCTTTGCGGGCCATTGAATCGGCCTGCCCGCCGCTGAAGGTTTCAGGGGCCAATTACTCGTCCCGCCTTGTCGTCACCATACGCGCGCAGTGCGCGGTCGAAGACGCTGCTGACGGCCTGGCCGGCGCTGGCGCCGATGAGCGCGCCCGCGATGGTGTCGCCCGGGTAGTGCACCCCGGTATGCACCCGGGAGTAAGCGACGCTGCCGGCCAGGAACTGCAGGACAACCGCCAGCCACGGGCTGTCCCGGCTGATCGCGGTGGCGAACGCGAACGCGGCCGCCGAGTGCCCGGACGGGAACGACGTGGACGACGGCATCCTGACGTGCCTGCGGCCGGGAACCCCCGCCCCGGCCCGGTCTGGCCGCCGCCTGCCGGACAGCGACTTGACGCCGACGTTGACCAGGGCCGAGGTCACAGCGATCGCCAGCACCCCCCGGCCGGCCGCGCGCCGTCCGTCGGGGCCGGTCAGGGCGAGCCCGCCGGCGATGGCGAGCCAGATGGCCGAATGATCAGCCGCATTGGACAGCCGCCGCATGGCCTTGTCGAGCGCAGGGGCCGGCACGCTGGCTATCGCCGCGTAGACGGCCCGGTCGATCGCGCCAAGCTGGCGCAGGACCTCGGCCAGCCGCTGCCTGGCCGGGCCGCCGAGCCTGCTGAGCTCGTCGGCGAGCAGATCGGCGACAGCCTCGGCTTCGGTGATTGCTGAGTCGTCCGCTTGCGGCCCGCTGTCGGCATCCCCTGTGGCCATCGCTGCATGCTAGCACCGGCCGCCGGGCACATCTGAGTAGCTTGACATCGAGAGAACCCGGTAGTTAGGCTGGAAAAGTAACTTGACGTCGAGATACTTTTGCCGGTCTGGCCCGCGGCCGCCAGCCTCTTCGCCAGTCCAGCCGGGCTGCTGCCGGGCTGACCGCGACCAGGCAGCGGCCCTGCGGCAGGATGGCCGCTAGGGCGAGAGCCTCGCCTCCGGGGCCGGACTGGCAGCAGGCAGCGGAAGGACAGGGCATATGACAGCGAACAGCTTCGGCGCTCGCGGCACGCTCACGGCAAGCGGCCTCAGCTACCAGATCCACCGGCTCGATGCGGTGCCGGGTTCCTCGGACCTGCCGTTCAGCCTGAAGATCCTGCTCGAGAACCTGCTGCGCACCGAGGACGGCGTCAACGTCACCGCCGCTCACGTCAGGGCGCTCGCGGACTGGGACGCCACCGCCGAGCCCGACACCGAGATCCAGTTCAGCCCGGCGCGGGTGATCATGCAGGACCTGACCGGGGTACCCGCGGTGGTGGACCTGGCCAGCATGCGCGAGGCCATGCGCGATCTCGGCGGCGATCCGGAGACGATCAACCCGCTGGTCCCGGCCGAGCTCGTGATCGACCATTCGGTCGTGGCCGACATCTTCGGCCGGGCCGATGCCTTCGAGCGCAATGTTGACTTCGAGTACCAGCGCAACTCCGAGCGATTCGCCTTCCTGCGCTGGGGACAGCAGGCGCTGCGCCAGTTCCGGGTCGTCCCGCCCGGCACCGGGATCGTGCACCAGGTCAACATCGAGCACCTGGCGCGCGTGGTGATGTCGGCCGACGCGGCCGACGGCGCGCTGGCCGCCTACCCCGACACGTGCGTCGGCACCGACTCGCACACCACGATGCAGAACGGCCTCGGCGTGCTCGGCTGGGGCGTCGGCGGCATCGAGGCGGAGGCCGCGATGCTGGGCCAGCCGATCTCGATGCTGATCCCCAAGGTCGTCGGGTTCAAGCTGACCGGGGAGCTGCCGGCCGGCACCACCGCCACCGACCTGGTCCTCACCATCACTGAGCTGCTCCGCCGGCACGGCGTGGTCGGCAAGTTCGTCGAGTTCCACGGCCAGGGCGTGGCCGCCGTCCCGGTCGCCAACCGGGCCACCATCGGCAACATGAGCCCGGAGTTCGGCTCGACCTGCGCGATCTTCCCGATCGACGAGGAGACCCTGGCCTACCTGCGGCTGACCGGCCGGCCGGCCGAGCAGGTCGCGCTGGTCGAGGCGTACGCCAAGGAGCAGGGACTCTGGCACGACCCGACCGGGGAGACGGCCGGCGGCGTGGCCAGGTACTCCCAGCACCTCGAGCTTGACCTGTCCACCGTGGTGCCGTCCCTGGCCGGGCCGAAGCGGCCGCAGGACCGGGTCGCGCTGACCGACGCGAAGAACTCGTTCCGCGAGGCGCTGGGCGCCTACGTGCACCAGCCCAGCCTGGACAACGGCATCGCTGGCACCTTCCCCGCGTCCGACCCGGTGGCCGGCGGCCTGGACGACCGTCCGTCCAAGCCGACGCCGGTCACCCTGGATGACGGGACGCAGACGAGCGTGGACCACGGCTCCGTGGTGATCGCCGCGATCACGTCCTGCACCAACACCTCGAACCCGTTCGTCATGGTCGGCGCGGCGCTGCTGGCGCGCAAGGCCGTCGAGGCCGGGCTGTCCCGCAAGCCGTGGGTGAAGACGACGCTCGCGCCGGGTTCCAAGGTCGTCATGGACTACTACGAGCGGGCGGGCCTGACCCCCTACCTGGACAAGCTCGGCTTCAACCTGGTCGGGTACGGCTGCACCACCTGCATCGGCAACTCGGGTCCGCTGCCCGAGTCGATCAGCGCCGCGGTAGCCGACGCCGACCTGGCCGTGGTCTCGGTGCTCTCCGGGAACCGGAACTTCGAGGGCCGGATCAACCCGGACGTGAAGATGAACTACCTGGCCTCCCCGCCGCTGGTGGTGGCCTACGCCCTGGCCGGATCGATGGACATCGACCTGACAACCGAGCCGCTCGGGAATGGCTCGGACGGGAAGCCTGTCTACCTGGCCGACGTCTGGCCGACGCCGGCCGAGATCGAAGAGGTCGTGCGCGCTTGCGTTGCGCCGGAAATGTTCAGCCGTGACTACGCGGACGTCTTCGCCGGAGACGAGCGGTGGGCCGAGCTCGACGTGCCGGCCGGCGAGGTGTTCGCATGGGACGAGGCATCGACCTACGTACGGCGCCCGCCCTACTTCGACGGTATGCCGGCCAGCCCCGAGCCGGTGACCGACATCCACGGCGCGCGCGTGCTCGCGATGCTCGGCGACTCGGTGACCACCGACCACATCTCCCCGGCCGGCGCGATCAAGGCCGACAGCCCGGCCGGGCAGTACCTGACCAGCC
>JADGPC010000164.1 GCA_017882645.1 Streptosporangiales bacterium
GCGGCGGCCTCGGCGTCCCGGCCGGCGCTGAGCGCATGCTCGGCGTAGTCGAGCACCCGGACGCCGACGCCGCCGAGGCCCATGTCGAGTTCCGACAGCGCCTGGCAGAAGGCGGCGATCGGCCCGTTGCCGACGCCGGCCAGCGTGTGCTCGACCCCGAACGCCAGGACGTTGGTGGTGATCCGCTCCGTGCCGTCCTCGCTGACCGAGCCGAAGCTCAGCAGCTCGAACTCGCCGGGCGCGAGGTACTCGGCGTCGAACGCTTCCCACATCTGGGCTGCATCGACCTCGCCGCCCTCGTTCTCGGTGCGCCGCTGGATCACCTGACTGAACTCGATCTGCAGCCTGCGGGGCAGGTCGAGGTGGTGGTCGTGCTTCATGATGTAGGCCACGCCGCCCTTGCCGGACTGCGAGTTGACCCTGATAACGGCCTCGTAGGAGCGGCCGACGTCCTTCGGGTCGATCGGCAGGTAGGGCATGTGCCAGGGCATCTGGCTGGCTGGCCGGCCGGCCGCGGCCGCGATCTGGTCCAGCCGGTCGAAGCCCTTCTTGATCGCGTCCTGGTGCGACCCGGAGAACGAGGTGTACACCAGGTCGCCCGCGTACGGGTGCCGCTCATGGACGCTGATCCGGTTGCAGTACTCGGCGGTACGCCGGATCTCGTCGATGTCGCTGAAGTCGATCATCGGATCGACTCCCTGGCTGTACAGGTTCAGGCCCAGGGTGACCAGGTCCACGTTGCCGGACCGCTCGCCGTTTCCGAACAGGCAGCCTTCCACCCGCTGGGCGCCGGCCAGCACGGCAAGCTCGGCGTCGGCGGTGGCCGTGCCGCGGTCGTTGTGCGTGTGCACCGACAGCGCGATGTGCTCGCGCCTGGACAGGTTCCGGCTCATCCACTCGATCTGGTCGGCGTAGACGTTCGGTGTCGACCGCTCGACGGTGCACGGCAGGTTGAGCACGATTTCCCGGCCGGGGCCTGGCTGCCAGGCGTCCATCACGGCCTCGCAGATGTCGAGCGCGAAGTCGAGCTCGGTGTCCATGAAGATCTCGGGCGAGTACTCGTAGCCGAAGTCGGTGCCGGGCAGGTACTGCTCGGCGTACTTGATCACCGCCCGGGTCCCCTCGACGGCTACGGCCTTGCACTCTTCCCGTCCGTCGCCATCCCAGCCGAAGACGACGCTGCGGAACATCGGGGCCGCGGCGTTGTACAGGTGCACGGTGGCCTGGCTGGCTCCGGTCAGCGAGGTGACCGTTCGCTCGATCAGCTCTTCCCTGGCCTGGGTGAGCACGGAGATCCGCACGTCGTCGGGAACCGAGCCGGACTCGATCAGGCTCCGGATGAAGTCGAAGTCGGTCTGGCTGGCTGCTGGGAAGCCGACTTCGATTTCCTTGTAGCCCATCTTGACCAGCAGGTCGAACATGGCCTGCTTGCGCGCGGCGTTCATCGGATCGATCAGCGCCTGGTTGCCGTCGCGCAGGTCGGTCGAGAGCCAGCGCGGCGCGGCCGTGATGGTGCGCGACGGCCACTGCCGGTCCGGCAGGTCCACTGCGGGGAACGGGCGGTAACGATGGCACGGCATGCCAGAGGGGCGCTGGCTAAAGCGAGGATGGGCCGGCTGGGCTGGCGCGGGCGGCTGGCCTGGTGCGGGCTGGCCGCCTGAATTACCTGAGTTGCTCATGAACGCTGCTCCTGACGAGATGACCGGGACGGAACCGGCCGGCGCAGCACAACCCCCGCGACGAGGGGCCGACCGGTCTGTTACCGGGCCTCGTCGCGGCTGCGAAGAAGCAGCAAGCGCGTCATGGTCTGACCACGATAGCCGGCCGCGCAGCCGGGGCCCAGCGCGGCTGGCCGACGGTGGCGGTGGGCTGACTGCGCGGCGGGCTGACTGCGCGGTCGGCTGACTGCGCGGCGGGCGGTCCAGCCGCCCCCGATAGAGTGCGAAGCCGGAGCTGTCCTATCCGGCTAGGCAGAGCGGGGTGCGCATGAGCGAGAATCGGGAGCTGGCCCAGATCGGCGTCACCGGGCTGGCGGTGATGGGCCGGAACCTCGCTCGTAACCTGGCCCGGCACGGCTACCGGGTCGCCGTGCACAACCGGACCTACGAGCGCACCCGCAGCCTGATCGCCGAGCACGGCCACGAGGGGACGTTCATTCCCAGCGAGTCGGTCAAGGACTTCGTCGCCTCGCTGCAGCGGCCGCGCGCGATCATCATCATGGTCAAGGCCGGCCAGCCCACCGACGCCGTGATTTCCGAGCTCGTGCCGCTGCTCGACTCCGGGGACATCGTCATCGACTGCGGCAACGCTCACTTCGCCGACACCCGCCGCCGCGAGCAGGACCTGCGGGCCCGCGGTCTGCATTTCGTCGGCTCCGGCGTGTCAGGAGGCGAGGAAGGAGCGCTCAACGGCCCGAGCATCATGCCGGGCGGCTCGGCCGAGTCCTACCGCACTGTCGGCCCCATCTTCGAGTCCATCGCTGCCCAGGTCGACGGCACGCCGTGCTGCGTGCATGTCGGCCCGGACGGGGCCGGGCACTTCGTAAAAATGGTTCATAACGGCATCGAGTACGCCGACATGCAGCTGATCGCGGAGGCCTACGACCTGCTCAGGGCCGGCACCGGTGCCAGCCCGGCGGAGCTGGCCGACATCTTCCGCACCTGGAACGAGGGCGATCTCGAGTCGTACCTGATCGGGATCACCGCGGACGTGCTGGCCCACGTGGACGCCGCGACCGGCCGGCCGTTCGTGGACATCGTCCTGGACCAGGCGGAGCAGAAGGGCACCGGCCGCTGGACCGTGCAGAGCGCGCTAGACCTCGGGATCCCGATCACGGGCATCGCGGAGGCGACCTTCGCCCGCTCGCTGTCCGGCCATGCCGACCAGCGCGCCGCGGCCCGCGCCGCGTTCGGCAGTGACCAGCGCCCGTGGACGGTGCCGGACCGCGCGGCGTTCGTCGAGGACGTCCGCAAGGCGCTGTACGCGTCGAAGGTCGTCGCCTACGCGCAGGGCTTCGACCACATCGAGGCGGGCAGCGAGGAGTACGACTGGGGCATCGATCGCGGCGCGATGGCGACCATCTGGCGCGGCGGCTGCATCATCAGGGCCCGGTTTCTCAACCGCATCAGGGAAGCCTACGATCGCGACCCTGACCTGCCGTCCCTGCTCGTCGCACCCTACTTCGTGGCCGCCGTCTCGGCCGGGGTGGACAGCTGGCGGCGCGTGGTTGCCGACGCGACGGCGGCGGGCGTGCCGGCCCCGGCCTTCGCCTCGTCGCTGGCCTACTTCGACGGCCTGCGCCAGGACCGGCTGCCCGCGGCGCTGATCCAGGGCCTGCGGGACTACTTCGGCGCGCACACCTACCGCCGGGTCGACCGGGAGGGTTCCTTCCACACGCTGTGGTCGCAGGACCGCTCGGAGGTCCCCGCGTAAGGCCGGCGCCGCGCGGCCTGGGTGCCGGCCGCTGGTCACGGCTCCCGCTGGCCTCGCGACGCGGCCTGCGCGGCCGAATGGTGCCGCCAGATCCGGCGCTGGGCGCTGAGGCCGCCCGCTCCCACGGCGATCAGCAGGACGACGTTGAGCAGCAGCTGCAGGGCCGACCCGCCAGCCTCCTTCCAGCCGGAGTACGCGATCGACAAGCCCACGGAAGCAGCGGCGGGGATGGTCGTGACCGAGATGAAGACCCCGATCAGGGCGTTGACTCTGGACTCGGTCAGCGAGACCACGCCGACCAGCCCGGCGAGCACGGCCACGATGACGGAGAACACGTCGGGCGAGTTGATCAGGTCGGCGACTGGCCGCTGGCCGGCCAGGAAGCGGTCGGGCGTCAGGCCCGAATAACGGACGGCCACGCCGAACAGCATGGCTGCCACGATGGCCGCGGCAAAGCCGCTGGCCAGGGCGAGCAGGCCGTCCTTGACGCTGCGGCGATGCCGCTGGCTGAAGCCGAGGGCGACGGCGATGATCGCGTTGTACTCCGGGCCGACCACCATCGCGGCCACGATCAGGATCTGGGAATTGGTGAGGATGCCGACGGCGCCGATCAGCGCGGCGATGATCAGCAGCAGGTAAAAGCTCGGCGCGTAGTCCGCGCCGGCTCCGATGACGGCCTGCACCATCTCCCATACCGGAGCGGTATCGCGCCGGATCGCTCCCCGGCGGCGCCCAGGCAGCGGCAGGTCGGTGAGCGCGGCGTCGACCCGCTCCACCGCGATTACCCCGCTGTGGTCGAGCCGGAGGTCGCGCAGGGCGGTGAACACCGGGTTGGCGGCGTCATCGCGCACGTCGAACTGGACGGCGTCACCGTCCGGCCGGCGCGCGGCGGCTGCCTGCACGACCAGGTTCGATATACCGGGTGCCACCGCCACCGTCTCGACAAGCTGACCGGTGACGGCCGGCGGGCTCACCACGCGCACGTGCAGCATCGTGCTCATCAGACGCCCGCGGGCCGCCGGGCACGTCACCCGGACCGGGCGATACCCGGCTCATGGCTCGGTCAGCGTGATCCTGATCGCGCGGAACTGCCGCGGGGTGTCGCGCAGTACCGTAAGGCGCGGGTCGGGCACGGTCAGGAACGCGTCGACGGCCAGGTCGAAGTACGGCGCGAGCCTGGCGTCATCTTTCAGCCCGGCCAGGGCGCGGCGGTCACCGCCCAGCACGACCGTGTCCAGCTGGTACGGCGCGAATACCGCGACCGCCGTGTCGGCGGCCGCGCCGAGCGCCTGCTGCGCCTGGTTCTCGCGGCGGCGGGCGAACCTGCGCTGCGACTGGCCGCCGGCCGCGCTGCGCCCGTGCACGAGGCGGCTGCCGACCTTCGATGCGGCGAGCACCGGCTCGGGGCCGGTGAAGACCCCGGCCGCGTAGCCGCCGAGCCTGACGAGCAGCACGCCCACGGTCCGGTCCGCGGTCGCGTGCGCGGCGAGCCGTTCAGCGGCCGGCCCCGGCCCGGGCCTGAGCGGCGGGAAGGGCACCAGGCA
>JADGPC010000165.1 GCA_017882645.1 Streptosporangiales bacterium
AGCGGCGTGGCGGTCGTGATCGTCTCCTCCGAGCTCGACGAGATCTACGCGCTCTCCGACCGGATCGCGGTGATGTACGAGGGCCAGATCGTCGGGTTCTGCCCGCCCGACACGCCCGAGACCGAACTCGGCCTGATGATGGCCGGCGGCGGGGCCGGACAGCAGACGGCTGACGCTGACCAGGCCGGGGCCGAGCAGGCCGCCGACGCAGAGGAGCCAGAGCAGCCATGACCGACGAGTCGCTACCGGCCGCCCCTGAGCCGGCCCTCGCTCCGGCCGGCCCCGAGCCTGGCGACTCCGCGCCTGCGGGCAACGGCGCGAAGCGCGGCCAGCTGACCGGATCGGTGATCATCCAGGCCATCACGGAGGGCAGCCCCGCCGTGATCACGATCCTGGCCATCTTCCTGGCCCTGGTGATCAGCGCCCTGCTGATCGTGTTCAGCGATCCCAATGTGCTGCACGCCTGGGGCTCGTTCTTCGCCGAGCCGGGAACAGCGCTGTCCTTGACCTGGACGTCGGTGGCGACGGCCTACTCCGCGCTGTTCGAAGGCTCGATCTTCAGCCCGGCGACCGTCGCCGCGGCGTTCCACGGCGGCTCGATCGCGGCCATCTTCTATCCGCTCTCGCTCACCGCGTTCGAGGCGACCCCGCTGATCCTGACCGGCCTGTCGGTCGCGATCGCCTTCCGGACCGGCTTGTTCAACATCGGCGCCGCTGGCCAGTTCGTCGGCGGCGCGATCGTGGCCGCCTGGCTCGGCTACGCGGTGCACCTCCCGGCCGTGCTGCACATCGGAGTGTGCGTGGTCGGCGCGTTCGTCGGCGGAGCGGTGATCGGCTGGATCGTCGGCGAGCTTAAGGCGCGTACCGGAGCGCACGAGGTCATCGTCACGATCATGCTCAACTACGTGATGTACAACCTGCTCAGCTACCTGCTGTCGAGCCCGAACCTGATTCAGGCGCCCAAGCAGTTCAACCAGGTTGCCCCGGCCATCGACCCGAGCGCCGAGTTCCCGCACGTGGGGGGCCCGCCGCCGCAGGTGAACGCCGGGTTCCTGATCGCGCTCGCGGCCGGGGCCGTGGTCTGGTGGCTGCTGTCTCGCAGCACGACCGGCTTCCAGTTCCGCACCGTGGGCGCGAACCCGCGGGCGGCCCGCAGCGCCGGGATGAGCGTCGAGCGGAACTGGGCCCTCGTGATGCTGATCGCCGGCGGCCTGGCCGGCCTGGCCGCCGCCACGGTCATCCAGGGCGGCGCTCCGCCGCCGCCGCTGACGACGAACACGTACGGTACCTACGGCTTCGACGGCATCACGGTCGCGCTGCTCGGGCGGGCCCGCCCGGTCGGCGTGGTCCTGGCCGGGCTGCTCTTCGGTGCGCTCCAGGCCGGCGGCACGGTCATGCAGGCGGCGACGAACCCGCAGGTGCCGGTTGACATCGTCGAGGTCATCCAAGGCCTGATCGTGCTGTTCGTCGCGGCTCCGCCGCTGATCAGAGCCATCTTCCGGCTGCGCGCGGCCCGGGTTACCGGCATGGAGGCGGTTGCGAAGGGGTGGAACGGGTGACGACCTTGACAGCCAGCCTGAGGGTGCCGACAACGGTGAGCCGCCGGTACGTCGCCCCGGTCGCTTTCATCCTGCTCGGCGTGATCGACATCGTGTTGTTCGGATTCTTCGCGCACGCTGGTCACGCCACGTTCGGCTTGTCGATCTCCGGCGCCGGGGTACAGGTGCCGGACATTCACGCGCCAGCCGCCCTGGTCTGTTACATCGTCGGCGCGATCTCGATCGCCATCGGCATCTGGCGCGGCGTCGCCGAGCCCGGCCGCCTGGCCGCTCGGCTCAGCATCGCCGGCGCTCTGATCTGCTTCCTGATTGCCCTGCTGTGCTGGGCCGACGCGGGCAATTCCACCGGGGTTAACCTGGTCAGCCTGTTTCAGCAGACCTTCGCGGCCTCTCTGCCGCTCGTCTTCGGTGCCCTGGCCGGCTGCATGTGCGAGCGGTCGGGCGTGATCAACATCGCGATCGAGGGGCAGCTGCTGGTCGGCGCCTTCGCCGGGGCCGCCATCGCGAGCGCTGTCGGCTCGCTCACCTTCGGGCTGATCTCAGGCTCGCTCGCCGGCGGCCTGCTCGGCCTGCTCCTCGCGGTCTTCGCGATCAACTTCCTGGTCGACCAGATCATCCTGGGCGTCGTGCTGAATGTGCTGGCCCTCGGGCTGACCGGGTTCCTGTACGACCGGCTGATGGTGCCCAATGCCAACCTGAACTCGGGCAACACCTTCAACGCGATCAAGATCCCGCTGCTCGGCGACATTCCCATCATCGGGCCGATCTTCTTCGACTCGACGATCTTCCTCTACATTGCCTACGCGCTGATCATCCTGATCCAGGTCGGGCTGTTCCGTACCCGCTGGGGCCTGCGGGTCAGAGCGGTCGGCGAGCATCCGACCGCTGCCGACACGGTCGGCATCCGGGTGCTGTGGATCCGCTACCGGAACGTCGTGCTCGGCGGCATGGTGGCCGGCATCGGCGGAGCGTTCCTCACCATCGGCTCGGTCGGCTTCTTCAACAAGGACATCAGCTCGGGAGAAGGCTTCATTGCCCTGGCCGCCATGATCTTCGGACGCTGGACGCCGCTCGGCTCAGTCGCGGCTTCCCTGCTGTTCGGGTTCGCCACCACGCTGGCCCTGGTGCTCTCCACGCTCAATATCCCGATCCCGTCCTTCTTCCTGCTGATGACGCCCTATGTGGCCACGATCGTCGCGGTCGCGGGCCTGGTCGGAAAGGTGCGGGCGCCGGCCGCCGACGGAAAACCCTACGTCAAGGCATGATCGCCAGCACCGGTCGTTACGCTGCTGCGGTGGTGACAACGTGACTGATGACGCTTACGCCGCCGCTGCGGCCAGTGCGGCGAACCTGGCCCTGGTATCCGGGCAGCCCGGCCACGATGTGGCGGTCGTGCGCGGCTCCGGCTGGCTGCCCGCCGCCGACGCACTCGGCGGGCC
>JADGPC010000166.1 GCA_017882645.1 Streptosporangiales bacterium
ACCCAGATCGGCTACGCCCTGGGCCTGGAGTCGATCGACGTCGGCGGCAACTCCGCCTGGTGGCACTCGGGCTCCTGGGCCGGGTACCGGGCGGCCGTGATCTACCTGCCCGGGCAGCGGGCCGGCGTCAGCGTGCTGGCCAACCGCAACGACCGCTACGCCTCGTACGTCGCGCTCGCCGTGGCCAGCGCGCTCGTCGCCGGCGATGACCCGGCGGCGCACTATCAGGCGCTGGTCGGCCTCCCGGCGCCGGCCGAGCGGGCCGGGGCGGGGGCGCGCGGGCTCGCGGGCCTGTGGCACGAGCCGGACCGGGACGTGTTCGTGGAGTTCGAGGCGGACGGCGGCCAGCTCGTCCTGCGCGAGTATGGCGACGAGCAGCGGTTCGCACTGGCCACGGACGGCAGCTGGCACGGCACCGGACCCGCGGCCGGCGGGACCTACACGGCGGCCGACGGCACGCTGATCGCAGGCTGGGGACTGTCGGCCCGGCCGCAGGGCCGCTACCTGCGGGCCGAGCCCGCCCCGGGAGGACCGTCCCCGCTGCCTGTGCCAGCCGGGATTTTCCGGAACGAAGAGCTGCGCGCTTATGCCGAGCTGAAGGCCGGCGAGTCAGGCGCGCTTACGGTCGTGATCGGGCTGGCCGCGCCGCGCCGGCTCAGGCCGGCCGGGGACGGCGTCTGGCGCAGCGCCGGCCGCGCCGACGCGGACGATGCCTCGGCAACCGGCGATTCAGAGGGCGGGCCGCTGACGGTCCGGCTCACCGAGGACGCCTCAGCGCTGCTGGTCAGCGTGCCGGGCGCGCATCACGTCCGGTTCGACCGTGTTTCAGGCGCTGCCGCCGACCGTGGCGTCCTGCGCGGCCTTCGCGGCGCCAGGTAGCCAGGGGATCTTGGGTTGGCCCCGGACAGCCTGGCCCGGTACAGCAGGGACCAGGTGCTGGCCATGGCACCAGATGCGGCCGCCGCCAAGGCTGGCCTCGGCCAGGCCAGTGCCGCCCGCTGGACGGGCAGCGGCCATGACGAGCACGCCGTCTGGGGAGAGTGCCGGGGCAGCGGCAAGCTGCCGTACCTGACGCAGGCCGCGCTCGACGACGCCGGGCTAGACGACGCCGCGACCAAGTGCTCGTGCCCGAGCCGGAAGTTTCCCTGCAAGCACGCGATCGGGCTGCTGCTGCGGTACGCCGACGGCGCGATTCCCGCCGGGACACCGCCGGGATGGGTCGCTGCGTGGCTGGCCGCCCGGGCCGCACGCTCGACCCGTCCCGCCCGTCCTGAGCCTTCCGCGGCCGCTCCGGCCGACCTCCAGGCAGCCCAGCGGCGCGCCGCGAGCCGGGACGCCAAGGTCGACGGGGGTGTCGGCGAGATGCGGCGCTGGCTCGCCGACCTGGCCCGCGGCGGACTCGGCGCGGCCCAGCCCCAGCCGTGGTCATGGTGGGATCAGCAGGCCAGGCGGATGATCGACGCGCAGGCACGCGGCCTGGCCGGGCAGGTACGGCGGATGGCGGCCATCGCCGCCACGGCTGGCCAGCGTACCGACTGGCCGGAACGCCTGACCGACCAGCTCGGCTCCGCGCACCTGCTCTGCGAGGCGTGGAACCGCAGGGACGTCCTGCCCGCCGAGACCAGCGAGGCGCTGCGGGTCCGGCTGGGCTACAACGTCGCCACCGAGGATGTCCTGCGCTCCGGCAAGCGGATCCGCGACGTCTGGGCCGTGCTCGGCCAGCGGCTCGGCGATGATCAGAACCTGCGTACCCTGCAGCAGTGGCTGTACGGCGAGCGCACCGGCGAGGTCGTCACGTATCTGGCCTTCGCCGCCGGAACGCAGCCGCTCGTCCCAGGCCTGCCGGCCGGCCGCCGGGCGGAGGCCACCCTGGCGCTGTATCCGGGCACCCGGCCGGCCCGGGTGCTGATCGCCGACCGGCACGGACGAAGCGAGCCGCTCGGCTCACTGCCGGGTGCGCCGGACTGGCACTCGGCGCTGAGCCGGGTTGCTGACTGCCTGTCGGTCGACCCGTGGGCGGACGTGATACCGCTGGCCGTCTGCGATGTCACGGTGCTGCCGTCGGATCAGTGGCAGCTGGATCAGTGGCGGCTGGCCGACACGGCCGGGCGCGCGATGCCGGCCGCGGCCAGCGCGGACGTGCGCTGGGCGCTGCTCGCGCTCGGCGGCGGGCGGCCGGTCGACGTGGCCGGCGAGTGGGATGGGTTCGCGTTCACTCCGCAGGCGGCGGCGCCGGCCGGCCAGCCCGGGCGGCTGCTGAGCGGGTGGCCCGCATGAGCTGGTCCGGGCTGGTCAACGCGGCCGTGCTGGGCACCGGGCGCACCGCCGTCCCGCCGACCGCGGAACTGGCCGCCGCTGGCCTGGACCACGACGACGACCAGGCCAGGCTGCTGCATTACGCGGCCGCGCTGTCCCGGGCTCGGCGGGCCGGGTTCCGGCCGCCGCAGGCCGGCGCCCGTGCGGCGCCCGAGCCCGTCGACGGGGACAGCAGGCCACCGGTCGGCATGGCGGCCGAGCGGCGGCTGGCCGGGCTGCTCCGGGCCAGCCAGCATGACCTGGCCGCCGAGTGGCTCCGGCTGCTCGCCGCGCGCGATCCCGCTCGGCGGCCGCCCGATGTGCTGCTGCCCGCTCTGCTCACCGCGGCCGTCGGCCGGCCTGAGCTGCGAACAGCGCTGCAGCCCGTGCTCGGCCCGCTGGCCGGCTGGCTGGCACGCCGCAATGACGACTGGGCCTGGGCCCGCGGCGCGGCCGTAACCGCGGACCGGGACCGGGACGGGGCCGGGGACAGGGCCGGGGACGCTGTCGCCCCGGATAGCGGCAGGGCCTGGGAGACCGGCAGCATCGAGGACCGGCGCGCGCTGCTCGCGCGGCTGCGGGCGGCCGACCCGGCGGCCGGCCGTCAGCTTGTCGCCTCCACCTGGGCGGCCGACCCGTACCGGGACCGGGCCGCGTTCGTGACCCTGCTGGCGACTGGACTGAGCCTGGACGACGAGCCGCTGGCCGAGCAGGCACTGGCCGACCGCCGGGCCGAGGTACGGCGAGCCGGCGCCGACCTGCTCGCCCGGCTGCCAGGCTCGCGCTACTCGCAGCGCGCGGCGGCCAGGGCCGCCGCGGCCGTGCGGATCGAGCGTCAGCCACTGCGGCAGCGGCTGACGCTCACCGTGCCGCCGACGGCGACTCCCGAACTGCTGGCCGACGGCATCGACGGATCGCCGCCGGGCGGCGTCGGCATGCAAGCCTGGCTGCTGCGGCAGATCGTCGCCGTCGCCCCGGCTGGCTGCTGGGCCGGCCATGGGCTCCGCCCCGCTGACCTGCTGGCCGTGGCCGACCGCACCGACTGGTCGGGTCCGCTGCGAGCCGGCTGGACCAGCGCCGCGATCAGGGATGCGGACCAGGACTGGCTGCTGGCCCTGCTCGGTCATCCGGCGGCCGGGGGAGGCAAGGCCCGCCACCCCGCCGTGGAAGGGCAGCGGATCGCACCGGGTCTGCCGCTGCTCGCCGCCCTGCCAGCGGCCGCCAGGGATAACTGGCTGTGCGCGAATCCGGGCAGCCGGCTGTTCGGACCGGCCCTGCATCAGCTGCCCGCGCCCTGGTCTGCGAGGCTGTCCGATCAGGTTCGTGCCGTGCTGGCCGGCCTCGTGCGCACGGACCCCGGTCACTCGCCCGCACCGCGGGCGCTGCTCCGGCTGGCCGCCGGGCGGCTCGAACCGCCGGAGCCG
Source organism: Streptosporangiales bacterium (assembly GCA_017882645.1). GTDB lineage: Bacteria > Actinomycetota > Actinomycetes > Streptosporangiales > Streptosporangiaceae > Chersky-822. The sequence continues at coordinate 3,720 of JADGPC010000166.1, forward strand.
CCCGACCTGGACTCCGGCCAGGTATCCGACCGGCTGGTCACGAGCTGGGACAACCTGCTGAGCACGCTGTCCGTCCGCGTGGCGATGCGCCGCGAACTTGCCGAGGAGCCCGAGGAGCCGACGCCGTGACTACCGCACCGCCAGCCAATGTGCTCAGGCCGCATGCCGAGCAGGAGTACGCGGCCGAACTCGCCGCCCTGGCCGCGTCGGATGACCGGCCGAGGCCGCCCGCGTGGAAGCTGTCGCCCTGGGCGGTGGTCAGCTACGTGCTCGGCGGCACGCTGACCGACGGCACCGTGATCGCGCCGAAGTACGTCGGCGTGCGCCGGCTGGTCGAGGTCGCGGTGGCCACCCTGGCCACCGACCGGGCCCTGCTGCTCCTCGGCGCACCTGGCACGGCGAAGACCTGGCTGTCCGAGCACCTGGCCGCCGCGATCAGCGGTGATTCGACCCTGCTGGTCCAGGGCACGGCCGGGACCAGCGAGGAAGCGGTCAGGTACGGCTGGAATTACGCCAGGCTGATCGCGGAAGGACCGACGCCTGGTGCCCTGGTTCCCTCGCCGGTGATGACCGCGATGCGCGACGGCAAGGTGGTGCGGGCCGAGGAACTCACCAGGATGCCCGCCGAGGTGCAGGACGCGCTGATCACCGTGCTGTCGGAGAAGACGCTCCCGGTGCCGGAACTCGGCATCGAGGTCCAGGCGGTACCCGGCTTCACGCTGGTGGCCACGGCCAACGACCGCGACCGCGGCGTGAACGAGATGTCGAGCGCGCTCAAGCGCAGGTTCAACACTGTGGTCCTGCCGCTCCCGGCCACCGAGGACGCCGAGGTCGAGATCGTCACGCGCCGGGTCGCCGAGCTCGGCCGCGCCCTGCAGCTGCCGGCCGAGCCGCCGGCCCTGGCCGAGATCCGCCGGGTCGTCCAGGTGTTCAGGGAACTGCGGTCCGGGGTGACGCAGGACGGCCGCACCACGCTCAAGACCCCGACCGGCACGCTGTCGACGGCCGGGGCGATCAGCGTGCTGACCAACGGCATGACGCTGGCCGCGCATTTCGGTGACGGTCAGGTCAATGCGGCCGATGTCGCGGCCGGGCTGGTCGGTGCGGTGGTGAGGAACCCGACCCAGGACGGCGTGGCCTGGAACGAGTACCTGGAGGCCGTGGTCAGGGAGCGGAGCGAGTGGCGCGATCTGTACCGGGCCTGCCGGGACCTGGACGTGACGATCGAGTGACCGTCACCGTCCTGGGGGTCAGGCACCACGGCCCCGGATCGGCCCGCGCCGTCCGGGCCGCGCTCACGGCCCTGGCGCCCGACCTGATCCTGATCGAGGGACCGCCCGAAGCCGGCCCGCTGATGCGGTACGTGGACGCGCTCGTCCCGCCGGTGGCCGTCCTGGCGCATGCGCCGGACCGCCCCGGCCGGGCCGCGTTCTGGCCGTTCGCCGACTTCTCGCCGGAGTGGCAGGCGGCGCGGTTCGCCGCCCAGGCCGGCCGGCCGGTCCGGTTCATCGACCTGCCCGCGGCCGTTGTGCTGGCCGATGACTCCGGGACCGGCGACGCGCCGGCCCCGGACTCGATCTCGGGTGACCCGCTGGCCTGGCTGTCCAGGGCGGCCGGGCACGACGATCCGGAGCGCTGGTGGGAGGACGTGGTCGAGCACCGGCTCGGCGGCGACCCGCTGGAGCTGTTCGCAGCCATCGCGGAGGCGATGACCGAGCTGAGGGTGGCCGCGCAGGCGGACGGCTGGACCGCGTCTGATCGCGAGCTGCGCCGGGAGGCGGCGATGCGCCAGGGCATCAGGGCCGCCAGCCGCGAGGGCTGCGATCAGATCGCCGTGATCTGCGGAGCCTGGCACGTGCCGGCGCTCGCCTCGCTTCCGCCGGCCCGGGCCGACGCCGATCTGCTCCGCGGCCAGCCCCGGGTCAAGGTCAGCGCGACCTGGGTGCCGTGGACGGCTGAGCGGCTGACCTATGCCAGCGGCTACGGCGCGGGCGTGTCATCGCCTGGCTGGTACGCGCACCTGTGGCGGACCAGCGATCACATTGCCGAGCGCTGGGTGGCGCGGGTCGCCGCGCTGCTGCGCGAGAAGGATCTCGCGGCGTCACCGGCGTCGGCGGTCGAGACCGTGCGGCTCGCCGAAGCAGTCGCCGCGATCCGCGGCCGCTCTCTTCCCGGCCTCAGCGAGCTGACCGACGCCGTGCTCGCGGTGCTGTGCCAGGGCGACCAGGTTCCGCTGGCCCTGATCAACGGCCAGCTGGTGATCGGCGACGAGCTCGGCGTGGTCCCGCAGGACGTCCCGACCGTGCCACTGCAGGCCGACTTCGAGGCGACCTGCCGGCGGCTCAGGTTCCGCCCGGCGGCGGCGTACCGGGAGGTCGAGCTGGATCTGCGCCGCGACACGGACCGTGACCGGTCCCGGCTGCTGCACCGGCTCCGGCTGCTCGGCATCTACTGGGGCGAGGTCACCAGCGCGCAGAGCTCGGGAACGTTCCGCGAGGGCTGGCTGCTGCGCTGGCGTCCGGAGTATGTGGTGGCGCTGATCGAGCGGGCCAGGTACGGGACCACGATCGGGTCGGCGGCAGCCGCGGTCGTCACCGAGCGCGCAGGCCAGGCCGCGGAGTTCTCCCAGATCACCGCGCTGGTCGAGGCGGGCGTGCGGGCCGATCTCCCGGACGCGCTGCCCGCCGTCACCGCCGCGCTCGAGCAGCGGTCGGCGCGGACCGGCGATATCGCGCACTTGATGGCGGCCATGCCGCCGCTGGCGCGGGTGCTGCGCTACGGCAGCGTCCGGCAGACCGACACCGACCTCGTCCGCGGCGTGCTCGACTCGATCCTGGTCCGGATCTGTGCGGGCCTGCCTGCCGCCAGCCTGTCTCTGGACGAGCAGGCCGCTGCGGCGATGCTGGCCGCGCTCGAGGCCGCCGACGCCGCGATCGCGCTGGTCGGCTCGGCGGAGCAGGCCGCCGCGTGGCGCGCCGCGCAGCGCGGGGTAGCCGACCTGGCCGGCGCTCCGCCCGTCGTCCAGGGCCGCTGCGTCCGGCTGCTGCTCGACGCCGGGCTGCTCACGCCCGACGAGGCGCAGCAGCGGCTGGCCAGGGCGCTGTCGTCGGGTACGGAGGCGGTGGCCTGGCTGGAAGGGTTCCTGCGCGGCAGCGGCACGCTGCTGCTGCGCGATGATCCGCTGTGGAACCTGCTCGACGACTGGCTGTCCGGGCTGAGCGAGGCGGCGTTCGACGCCGCCCTGCCGCTGCTGCGGCGATCCTTCTCCCAGTTCAGCGGCCCGGAGCGGCGGCAGATGGGGGTCAAGGTTCGAGCCGGCCTCGCGGTCGGCCGGTCCGGGCCGGCCGACCAGGGCGGCACCGGCCAGGACGACGACTGGGACGAGTCCCGGGTCAGGCGAGTACTCGACGTCGTGGCGATTGCGCTGGGCGGATCCGTTGCCGATGAATGAACCTGGCCGCGCGGAGCGGCTCCGGCGCTGGCGGCTGGTGCTCGGCAGCCCGGCCGAGATGAGCCCGGCCGAGATGAGCCCGGCCGAAATGAGCCCAGCCGAAGCCAGCCCGGCCGGGGCAGGCGGGCGAGGCCGGGGCGGGCTGACCGGCCGGGACGCTGCCATGGACCGTGCGCTGGCCGCGGTCTACGAGGCTGCCCCGTCCGGCGGCCGGAACCGCGGTGCCGGGCTCGGCGCCTCGGCGCCGTCGGTCACCCGCTGGCTGGGCGACATCCGGACGTACTTCCCGGCGGCAGTCGTCCGGGTTCTCCAGCAGGACGCGCTTGAGCGGCTCGGCTTGCGGCGGATGCTCGTCGAACCGGAGTTGCTGGCCGCCGTCGAGCCCGATATCCACCTGGTCGGGACGCTGCTGTCGCTCCGCGGCGCGCTGCCGGAGAAGACCAGGGAGACGGCCCGCATCGTCGTCGGCAAGGTAGTCGAGGAGATCGAGCGCAGGCTCGCCGCGGAGCTGCACCGGGCCGTACTCGGGGCCCTCGACCGCGCGGCGCGCAGCCGGCGGCCCCGGCTCGCCGACGTCGACTGGCCAGCCACCATCCGCGCGAACCTGAAGCACTTCCAGCCCGACCTGCGCACGATCATCGCCGAGAGGCTGATCGGGCATGCCCGCCGCCGCCGGACGGCCGCGCTCAAGGATGTGGTGCTGATCGTCGACCAGAGCGGGTCGATGGCGGCGTCGGTCGTCTACGCGGGCGTGCTGGCCGCGTCGCTGGCGTCGCTGCGGGCAGTGAGCACGCGGCTGATCGTGTTCGACACGTCGGTCGTCGACCTGACCGAGCGGCTGGCCGACCCGGTGGACGTTCTCTTCGCGACCCAGCTGGGCGGCGGGACCGACATCAACCAGGCCGTGGCCTACGGCCAGTCCCTCGTGACCAGGGCCGGCGACACCGTGATGGTACTGATCACCGACTTGTTCGAAGGCGGGGACGAGGAGGCTCTGGTGGCCAGGATCAAGTCGATCGTCGACAGCGGCGTGACGCTGGTCGTGCTGCTCTCGCTAGCCGACGACGGCGCGCCCAGCTACGACCACGACCTGGCCGCGACGTGTGCGTCCCTGGGCGCGCCGGCGTTCGCCTGCACGCCTGATCGTTTTCCCGACCTGCTCGCGTCCGCGATCCGCCGGGAGGATCTGGCCGCCTGGGCGGAGCGGCATGACCTCCAGGTCGCTGGCTAGCGGCCGAGCAGCGCGGCGGTGGCGGCGATGCTGCCGAGCGACAGCACCGTCGTCGTCAGAACGGCGCGGCTGGCGATCGCCTCGCCGACGCCGTACTGCTGGGCGAAGATAAACGCGTTCTGGGCGGTGGGAAGCCCGGCGCAGACAACGACCGCGAGCAACTGGTCCGGCGGCAGCTGCAGCAGGACCCCGGCGGCATAGGCGACGGCTGGCTGAACGATGAGCTTCAGCGCGGTAATGACCGGGATCTCCGCGCGTCCGGCGTCCAGCGCCGAACCCAGGCGGCAGAGCGAGACGCCCAGGGCCACCAGCGCGGTCGGCACGGCAGCGGCCGCCAGCCAGGTCAGCGGCATCTGCACGACCGACGGCGCGCGAACGCCGGCCGCCGATGCGGCGATGCCGAGCGCCGAGGCCAGGATGACCGGGTTCCGCAGCGGCAAGGTGGCGATCCGCCGCAGCCGGACCCGGCCCGCGGCGTCGGCGTGCCGGTCGAGCGTCATCAAGATGATCGGAGCGACCACCAGCACTTGCAGCAGCACCACCTGGACCAGGAACGAGACGTTGCCCAGCACCTGCATGGCAACCGGGACCCCGAGATTCGCCGAGTTCACGTACCCGCTGGCCATGCCCCAGATGGCCCGCTCGCCCGGCTTGCGGTCGAAGAACCGTCCCGCGCCGTACCAGCCTGCGCCGGTCACCAGGACGGTGCTCGATCCGAAGGCGGCCAGCGCGCGGCCATCGAATCCCGCCAGCGGAGTGCGGGCCAGCGTGACGAACAGCGCCGCGGGCATCGCGAGGTGAAAGACGAACCAGCCGAGCACGGTCACGGCGCCGTCGCCGAGCAGCCGCCAGCGGCGGGCGGCATACCCGGCGGCCACCAGGAGCCAGATGGGCACGAAGGCGTGCAGCATCCCCATCAGAACGCGGGCATCGGGCACGACCCTGGTGGCGGGCGCTGGCTGTGGGCCTGGCGGTGGCCGCTGGCCGGGCTGCGGCTGGCAGTTACGGGGTCTTGTTTCTCGCTAATACGTCACTGACCCCCAGCGGCCAGGCTCTGACGCCGCGACACCCATCGCCCGGTCTCGGCGCTGTTGACGTCATTCACCGTCCCGACGAGCCGCTTCTGCGCCTCCTCGTCGCGCTTGTCGGCGGGGAGCAGCCGGTAGTCGTGGACCGCGATCTGCAGTTCCGCCCAGGCGCTCCCGAAGGCCAGCCAGTTCTCATGGGAGTCAAGCACCTTGTACAGGCCGGCCAGGACGATGGTGCTGGCGGCCAGGATGGCGGTCGCCGTGGCGCTCACCTTGAGAGCGGCCGTGACCGTCGTGCTCGCCGTCGTCAGCAGAATCAGGATCTCGTTGGCCTGGTAGGTGCGGCGAGCCCGGTCGCGGTGTCGGGCGTACCAGCGAACCTGCCTGAGTGCCAGGGCGAGTGCCGGATCGGGCGCCTGCCAGGGATCTCCGTCCTCACTCGCCTGCTTGCGTTTCCGCACAGTCGTCCTCCTCCGCGCGTGAGGCAATGATTCGGCCCTCGGAAGTCCAGCCGTGGCTGTGGCTCACTCGCAATTATGGCCAGTTAATCTGCTCTCCGGTCGTTGGCGGGCAATTGCCGCCGATCCGCCAGGCTGGCGGCCGGGACTGACCGCCAGGGCGGCGAGCATGCCGGGGCAGGCGGGGTGTGCAGACCGGGTTGATCAGTCGAGATGCCTGATGTCACTCCCGATCTGGAAGCGCCAGGCAGAGCCCAGGGAAGCGGCAGGCTCGGGCAGGGCCGGGCTCATATCGACCAGTGACAGACCTTCGCGGGCACCGCCGGCGAAGGTGATCTCGATGGCGGCCGACCCAGAGTCGATCGGGTTCGGATCGAAGGTGACGGTCGCGACACCTGCCCGTGCGTCGGCTGAGTCCGCCAGGTCGCGGCTGGTGATCCGGGACTGGAAGCCGAACTTGGGCACGGACTCCGAGAGCCCGCCCATGGTCGCGGCGTCACGGTGGGCAAGCGCGCGCAGATAGCAGCGCGCGAGGTAGACCTGGCCGCGAGCAGGTTTGCCGCTGATCCGCATGGGCCAGCGGCATGGACCTAGTGAGGTTGGCAGGAAGTCAGTATGGTCAGCGATCGTGGCGGTCGGGATCTGGTGCCGGGGAGTGCTGACCGGCTGGCCTGCCGTGATCCGCACGCCTGCCATCACTAGGAGCGCCGAGCCGACAGCAAGAGTTATCGCTAGGCGGCGATGCCGGCCCGCAGCCGCTATTAGCCGGCGTCTGCCTGGCATCGTCATCCTCCCCCGGGGCCGCAGGTGCCCCTGGTGCGCGCACCCTGCACCGGCAGGACTAGGTCATCTGCTACGAGCACGTGGGCCCAGTCGGCATGGCGTCGCCTATGCCCACGGTGATCGTCTCACGCAGGTTCAGGTTGGTGCCGACGTTACCGGCACGATTGGCCCATATCCGGATTCATCGACGGCGGCCGGGACTGACTGACGGCTCGGGTCGGGCTAGCAGCTCAGGGTGCGGCCGGCCAGCGATCTAAGCTGTCAGGACGAATCGAAACTAGATTCGACTCTTTAGTTGACTGTCAGTGGTGCTCGCTAAGATGGTCGAAAGAAGTTCTTCAATGAGGAAGCAGAACCAGGACCCGCCAGGTCAGGGACAAGAGCCAGGTCAGGGACAAGAGCCAGGTCAGGGACAAGACCCAGGTCAGCAGGCGGAGAGGAGGAACCGTGCCGGGAGCCGAAGGGGTGTCGTGGTCGTGGGAGCTTGACTTCGATGCGCTGCTGACCGCGCTGACCGGACCAGCGCCGTGGAATCGCTCAGCCCAACGCGATCCTGCACCGGCCGCCTCGCCCATCGATGACGCCGCCCCGAGCCCCGCCAAGGCTGATGCTGCCGAGACTGATTCCGCCGAGACTGGTCCCGCGGAGACTGGTCCCGCCAAGGCTGATGCTGCCGAGACTGACCCGGCCATGGCCGACCCGGTCGAGGCCGAATTCGCGGAGTTGCTGGAGGCCATCGAGCAGGGACATTCGCAGGTCGTTCCGCTGGCGACGGTGGCGGGGCGGGTTGCAGAGTCGCTGCCGACCGGTCCAGACCTGGCGGGATGGCTGGCGACCAGTCCTGTTGTCGAACTAGAGGACGGCGCGCTGGCCGGGATGGCGGCCTCCTACCGGCGACTGGCGTCCTGGGCCCAGGCGGGGGAGCTGGCGGTAGTCGCGCAGCTGGCGTCGAGGTCGGCGGCTTCGGACGACAAGATCGGCGTCGATGAGCAGGGCCGTCCGGCCCGGATGCCGGAAGAGGCATGCGCTCAGGTGTCGCTGGCGCTGACGATGTCACAGGCCTCCGCGTCCTGGTGGAGTGATCTGGCCGTGACGCTCAACTGGCGGCTGGCGGCAACTGGCGCTGCGTTGCGGGCCGGGCAGATCGATCTCGGCCGAGCGCGGTTGATCGCGGAGGCGACCGATGCGCTGGACGAGGAGACCGCACGTGAAGTTGAAGCGCGTGTCCTCCCGTCCGCCGGGGACAAGACCACGTCCCAACTGCGCGCTGCACTGCGCCGGGCGGTGATTGCCGCTGATCCGAAGGGGGCGGAACGGCGGCGCGAAGAGGCTGAGCGGCGCGCGAAGGTCAGTCTGTACCCCGATCAGGACGGAACAGCGTCGCTGGCCGGGTACAGCCTGCCCAGCATCCGCGCGGCCGCCGCCATGGCCAGGATCACCGCGCTGGCCAAGGCGCTGAAGGCCGCCGGAGCGGGCGGCGGCATCGACTTGCTGCGCGCGCACGTATTCCTCGGGCTGCTGCTCGGCACCCTGCCTTACATCCCGCCAGCAGCGGACGGACCACCTGATTCACCGCCGGACGCGCCGCCAGACGAACCGCCAAGTTGGCCTCCTGGTGAGTCACTGGGCCAACCACCCGGTGATCCGTCTCCCCGCGGTGACCGGCGCCGTGGCGGGCCCGCCGAGGGGCGGTCGTCACCGAGACCGGCCGCTGAGGACCGCGATGATGCCGGAGCCATCGGCGACGCGGACCTAGGTGAGCCGTCTAGAGATCGACCTCAGCCACAGGACGAGCCGCCCCGGCCGGAAGACCCGCCCGACCCGGAACGACGACCTCCGCCAAAACCACCGCCCCGGGCAGGAGAACGACCCCAGCCGCCAGAACCACCGCCCCGGGCAGGAGAACGACCCCAGCCGCCAGAGCCGCCGCCACGGGCGGAAGAGCGGCACCCGCCGCCGGAAGAACCGCCGCCAGGAGACGGCTGGGCAGGTGATAGCGACGATGATCTGCGGCCGGGGTCGAGGCCGCCACCGACCTGGCCGGAGGTGAGGGCGTTCGTTCCCCCTGGGCCGGCGGCCATGGGAACCCTGTCACCGGCTGGAGGCGGGCTGCTGGACCTGCAGCTGCCGTGGTCGACGCTGACCGGTGACTCGGCTGAGCCTGGCCACCTGAGCCGGATCGGCCCGATCACTCCGGCCCAGGCCCGTTACCTAGCCGACCTGGCCGTTGATGACCCAGCCGTGCAGTGGCGGGTCATCGTGACCGATCCAGACGGTCAGGCCGTGGCAGTTACCCGAGTGCCCGCGGTTTCGGACAGACGCGACAGCCTGGCGGGAACGGGGTCACCTGATCGCGCTGGCTCCGATACTCAGCCGGGACTGGTCAGGCGCGTCACCCTGACGATCTCCCTGGACTACCTGAACTGCTCGCCGGCCAGCGATCTGCCGATGATCGGCGAAAGTGCGCTCCGTGCTGCCAGCCTGGCCGCCGACCGCGCGAGCCGGCAGGCCGAGGCCGACGCGGCAGCGGCGGACGGATGCGCGCACGAACAAGCCAGCCTGGCCTACCGCCCTCCGCCGCGGCTACGGGAGTACGTCGTCGCGCGCGATGTGACCTGCCGCTTCCCCACGTGCCGGCAGCCTGTCTGGCGGTGCGATCTTGACCACTCGGTGCCGTACGACAGGGGCGGCAGAACCTGTTCGTGCAACCTTGGCGGCCTGTGCCGGTTCCATCACCAGGTCAAGCAGCATCGCCGCTGGCAGCTTAGCCAGTCGGCGCCCGGTATTTTCACCTGGATAACTCCCGCAGGCCGCGCCTACCGTATCGAGCCCGACCGCCATGCCGCATAGCCGAGATCTCCGGGCGGGGAGCGATGGGCTGGGATAACCCGCCGGTTCCGTGGCGGGAATTCGAACGGCGTCTGTCCTGGCGGCAGGGAGACAAGCCCGCTGAGGTCAGCGATACCCCCGGCAACGACGGGTCCAGTGGCGACGGGGCTGGTGGAGTCGGCGAGGATGTCCGGCGGCTACGGCCGGTCACCCGGCTCCCGGTCGAGAGGCGCCGTCCGCCGGTTCGGTGGGCCGAGCTGCACTGCCATTCGTCGTACAGCTTCCTGGATGGCGCATCCGCCCCAGAGGATCTGATCGCTGAAGCCGTCGCGCGCGAGCTGACCGCCATCGCGATAACTGATCACGACGGGATGTACGGAGTACCGCAGTTTGCCCAGGCAGCGGCTCGTCTCCGGAACGGAGGAGTCTGGCCCGGCGATGACGAGGCTGAGCTTGGTCCGGCGGCTGCTGCTCACGGGGTAGCGACGGTGTTCGGCGCCGAGCTCAGCCTGGACATCCCCGGGAAACCTACGCGCGCCGGTTCCGCCAGGCGTCGGGCCGGGCGGCCGGGCGGTGGGCTGTCCGCGGGCGGTGGGCTGTCCGCGGGCGGTGGGCTGCTGGCGGGCGGTGGACTGCTGGCGGGGGCGGGTACAGGACCGGGGGCGGGTACAGGACCGGGGGCGGGAACAGGGCCAGGACCGGGGACGCCGAGGGCTGGCATTCCTGATCCGGTGGGGCGGCATCTGCTCGTTCTGGCTCGCGATCCGGACGGCTACCGGCGGCTGTGCCAGGTGATCAGCGCCGCTCACCTGGCCGGGGGAGAAAAGGGCCGGCCGGTGTATGACCTGGCGGAACTGGCCCGGGCTCATGACGGGCACTGGGTCATCCTCACTGGCTGCCGCAAGGGCGCCGTCCCCGCGGCACTGAGCCGCGAGCAGAGCCGCGGGGAACCGATGGCAGCGGCGGCGGCGGCGGAACTACGGCTCCTGACCGAGATGTTCGGCCGCGACAATGTGATGGTCGAGCTGATCAGCAGCGACCTGCCAGGCGACGACGAGCGCAATGACGCGCTGTTCGAGCTGGCCCGGCGGGAGCGGCTTGGCGTGGTCGCCACGAACAACGTGCATCACGCGACGCCCGCCGACGCGAAGCTGGCTCAGGTGCTCGCCGCGATCAGGGCCCGGAGCAGCCTGGACGACATGGACGGCTGGCTGGCCGCCTCGGGGGCCGCCTACATCAGGTCGGGCGAGGAGATGGCCTACCGCCTGCGCCGCTACCCGGGGGTCCTCGAGCAGACGGTCGAGCTTGCCGAGCAGTGCGCGTTCGACTTCAAGGTGATCGCGCCGAAGCTGCCTGACTTCCCGGTGCCACTCGGGCACACCGAGATGAGCTGGCTGCGCAGCCTCGTGGCGGGGAAAACACCGGCCCGCTACGGACCGCGAGCCACCGAGCGGATTCCCGGTGCCTACCGCCAGATCGGGCACGAGCTCGACGTGATCGACCAGCTCGGATTCGCCGGCTACTTCCTGATCGTGCACGACATCGTGGAGTTCTGTAATAAGAAGGGAATCCTGTGCCAGGGGCGGGGTTCAGCGGCCAATTCAGCGGTCTGCTATGCGCTCGGCATTACGAGTGTCGATCCCGTTCAGCATGGATTGTTGTTTGAACGTTTCCTGTCCACCGGAAGGGACGGCCCGCCGGACATCGACCTGGATATCGAGCACCACTTGCGGGAGGAGGTCATCCAGTACGTCTACGGTGCCTACGGCCGGGGCAAGGCGGCGCAGGTCGCCAACGTGATCGCGTACCGGCCGAGGATGGCGATCCGCGACGCGGGCCGGGCGCTCGGCTACTCGCCTGAGCAGCAGAACCAGTGGTCTAAGCAGGTCGGCCCGCGCTCCTACGCCGCGGGCCAGCCGGTGCCGCCCGATGCCGGCGTCCCCGAGTCGGTCATCGAGCTGGCGCAGCGGATGCAGAAGCTCCCCCGGCACCTGGGCATTCACTCGGGCGGGATGGTGATCTGCGACCGGCCGGTCGGCGAGGTGTGCCCGGTCGAGTGGGCGCGGATGCCGAACCGGTCCGTGCTCCAGTGGGACAAGGACGACTGCGCGTACGCGGGCCTGGTCAAGTTCGACCTGCTCGGCCTGGGCATGCTGACCGCGCTGCGGGACTGCTTCGAGCTCGTGGCGTGCCACCATGGCGCCCGGTGGGACCTGCACTCGATCCCGCAGGAGGACGCCGGGGTCTACGACATGCTGTGCGAGGCCGACACCGTCGGGGTGTTCCAGGTCGAGTCGCGGGCCCAGATGGCGACGCTGCCGCGGCTGCGGCCGAGGCAGTTCTACGACCTGGTCGTGGAGGTCGCGCTGATCCGGCCGGGCCCGATCCAGGGCGGCTCGGTGCACCCGTACATGCGCCGCCGTCACGGTGACGAGCCGCCGTACCTGCCGCACGAGTCGATGCGCCAGGCGCTCGGCAAGACCCTCGGCGTGCCGCTGTTCCAGGAGCAGATGATGCAGATCGCGATCGACTGCGCCGGTTTCAGCCCGTCAGAGGCTGACCGGCTGCGCCAGGCGATGAGCTCCAAGCGGGCACCGGAACGGATCGAGGAACTGCGGGCCAGGCTGCTCAGCGGGATGGGCGAGCGGGGGATCTCGCTGGCGATAGCCGAGGACATCTACGAGAAGATCCTGGCCTTCTCCAGCTACGGCTTTCCCGAGTCGCACGCGATCAGCTTCGCGTACCTGGTCTACGCCAGCGCCTGGCTGAAGTGCTACTACCCGGCGGCGTTCACCGCCGCCCTGCTCCGCGCCCAGCCGATGGGGTTCTACTCGCCGGCCAGCCTGATCAGCGACGTGCGCCGGCACGGGGTGCAGGTCCGCGGCGTCGACGTCAACGCCAGCGGCGTCCTGGCGGTGCTCGAGAGCCCGGCCGGACCCGGGGAAACCTTGAAACCGACGGGCTACAACGGCTCGCACCCGCTGGTCGCCTGCACAGAGCCGGTGCCGTCCGGCGGGAAGCCAGAGCCGGTGCCGTCCGGCGGGAAGCCGGTCCCGGGCCAGCCCGCCATCAGGGTCGGCCTGTCCGAGGTGCGCAACCTCGGCCAGGACGCGGCCGCCGCGATCGTGGCCGGCCAGCCGTACGCCGATCTGGAGGACTTCGCCCGGCGGACCGCGCTGTCCGTTCCCGCCCTCGAGGCACTGGCGACGGCGGGCGGGTTCGGCTGCTTCGGGCTGTCGCGGCGCGAGGCGCTGTGGGCGGCGGGGGCCGCGGCCGGCCTGACGAGCGGTCAGCTGCCGGGGACGACCATCGGGATGAAGGCTCCGCCGCTGGCGGAGATGACGCCGGCCGAGGTGACGTTCGCCGACATGTGGGCGACCGGTACCTACGGCGAGACCCATCCGATCGAGCACATCCGCGACGGCCTGGCCGAGCGCGGAGTTTCCCCGGCCGCGGACCTGAAGCACGCCGCGGCGGGCTCGGCGGTGACCGTGGGCGGGCTGGTCACGCACCGGCAGCAGCCGGGGACCGCGCGCGGCGTGGTCTTCCTCAGCCTGGAGGACGAGACCGGGATGGCCAACATCATCTGCCCGCCGGACGTCTGGCAGCGGTACCGCAAGATCGGCGTGGACGCCAGCGCCCTGCTGGTGTCGGGCCGGGTAGAACGTCTCGACGGGGCGGTCAGCCTGCTGGCGACGGGACTGCGCAGGCTCCGCGTTGTCGCTGCCGCCCGCAGCCGCGACTTCCGCTGAGGCCGGCGGCGCGCCGGATGACCTTCGCGGCGCCGTCCGTGACATTCGCCCCTGGCCGGGCGGCCGGGCGCGGAAAAGGCTGGAATCATGACTGAGGAAAAGAAGAGCACCGGCGCGACCGGGCTGCACGCCAACGGACAGCATCCAGCCAAGAAACACACCGCCGTCCGTCAGGGCAAGCAGCCGGGGGTGGCCGAGGTGCCGCGCCGTCCCGCGGTGAACAGCGGCAATCCGCGCATCACCGTCGCCTTCCCGCTGTCGCGGATCGACATCCACGAGCCGTCGGAGGAACTGCGCGATCTCGCGGCGATGGTGGAGGAACTGGCCGAGGAGGTCGCCAGGCTCGCCCGCGAGGTGGCGCCCGGTCAGGTCGAGGCGACGGACCGGCTGGCGGCTCAGGGCGCGCTGATCGCGCGCCGGGTCGGCCCGCGCTCATAACACGCCGCCGCGCGGAATGAGCCGGACCCGCCGAACGAGCCGGATCCCCCGAGCGAGTGACGGGAACATCAGTGAATGCCACGATGTCCTGGTGACGAGGACCATTGGTGATGTGACCACGTCGGTGAACGGCGAGCAGGTGGGCATCGCCGAGATCCGCCGTCCGCCGGACAACTTCTTCGACGCCGGGCTGATCGGCTCGCTGGCTGATTCGTTCGAGTGGCTCCAGGCGCAGGGCGCAGGCGCGATCGTGCTGTGCTCGGAGGGTAAGCATTTCTGCGCCGGGGCGGACTTCACCGGCCGGTCGGAGCAAGCCAGCCGGATCGGCGCCGCAGGCGGGGCCAGGGAACTCTACGACCAGGCGCTCCGCTTGTTCGAGGCGCCGCTCCCGGTCATCGCGGCCGTGCAGGGCGCCGCTGTCGGCGGCGGGCTCGGCCTGGCCTGCGCGGCCGACTTCCGGGTCGCGAGTCCCCGGTCGAGGTTCAGCGCCAACTTCGCCCGGATCGGCCTGCACCAGGGGTTCGCGCTGAGCGCCACGCTGCCGGCGATCATCGGCCAGCAGCGGGCGACCGAGCTGCTCTACACCGGGCGGCCGGTTCGCGGCGAGGAGGCCGCGCGCCTGGGCTTGGCGGACCGGCTGGCCGAGGACGACACCGTGCTGCGCGCCGCCGCGGTCGAGTACGCCTGGGAGATCGCGTCGGCCGCGCCGCTCGCGGTGCGCTCGATCCGGGCCACCATGCGCGCTGGCCTGGCCGAGCGGGCCCGAGCGGCGATGGACCACGAGCTGGCCGAGCAGGAGAAGCTGTGGCCGACCGAGGACTTCGCCGAGGGCGTCCGCGCGGCGGCTGAGCGCCGCACGGCCCGGTTCACCGGCCGATGAACGAGGCCGAGGTTCGGGCCGAGGTCCGCGGGTGGCTGGAAGCTCATTGGGATCCCGGGCTCAGCCTGGCCCGGTGGCGGACATTGCTCGCCGACTCGGGCTGGGCCTGCCCGACCTGGCCGCGTGAGTGGTGCGGGCGCTCCCTGCCCGCCGAACTGGGCCGTGTGGTGACCGCCGAGCTGAGGCGAGCGGTCGTGCCCGGGCCGCCGGAGGGCCTCGGCATGATGCTGGTCGCGCCGGTGCTCGGGGAGCACGGCAGCGACGACCTCAAGCGCCGGTTCATCCGGCCCACCGTGACCGGCGAGATCACCTGGTGCCAGCTGTTCAGCGAGCCTGGCGCCGGGTCGGATCTGGCCGGGCTCACGACCAGGGCGGAGCGGGACGGGG
>JADGPC010000167.1 GCA_017882645.1 Streptosporangiales bacterium
GCTACGTCGAGCGGACCAGGGGCAAGGGCACCTTCATTCGCGATCGCAAGCTCGTCGAGAAGATCCAGATTCTGGGCAGCTTCCATGAGTCGGTCCGCCGGCAGGGACTGAACTCGACGGTCAAGGTCCTCAGCAGCGAGTTCGCCGAGCCGCCGCCGGCCGTCGCGGCCGCGCTGGCGCTGCGCGGACAGGAGGGGTGGTGCCTGCGGCGGCTGGCGTCCACCGGCGGCGACCCGCTGGCCCTGCTCACGGCGTGGCTGCCGCCCAGGTACGCGCGCGGCGTCAGCGACCAGGACCTGGGCACCGGATCGCTGTACGAGGCGTTGGCCCAGGTGCACGGGGTCGAGATGACCTCGGCGGACAACGTGGTCGAGGTCGACCGGGCCGGGCTGGAGCAGGCCGAGTTGCTCGGCCTCGTGCCAGGCTCGCCGGTGCTCAGGGTCATCGGCATCACCAGGAACCAGCGGGACCGCCCGGTGGAGTACTCCGACGTGCTCTACCGGCCGGAGCGGTTCCGGTTCGCGATCGACAGCCGGCGATCGACTCCGGCCGTTCCGGCCCAACCCCCGCGCGGCGCCAGGCGCCGCCCGAACGGAGGCTCACATGGCAAGTGACGTATCCCTCCCGTCGGACTTCGCCGGCGACGGACAGCTCTTCGTCAGGAACGCGACCGGCCTGGTCAGGGAGGTCTCCAAGTGGGACGCCCTGATCATGAACACCCTCGGCATGAACGTCGCGCTCGGCGCGATCTTCATGCTGCTGCAGGCTCCCGGCAACTTCCCCGGCGGCAGCATGCTGCTGGCGATCGGCATCGGCACCCTGGTCATGGCGTTCACGCTGCTGTGGGTCTACTCCGAGTTCGCGGCGGCGATGCCCAGGGCCGGCGGCGACTACGTGTTCGTGAGCCGCGCGCTGCACCCGTTCGTCGGCTGGCTGATGTCGTGGAGCCAGGGCCTGTGGCTGATCTTCTTCTGGATCGGCTTCAATGCCTGGTTCGCGCTGACGTTCGCCGCGCCGGTCGCCATGACCACGCTCGGCGCGGTCACCGGGCACCCGGTCTGGATCAACCTGAGCAACGATCTGCTGGCCAAGCACACCATCATCGGGATCACCACGCAGTGGTGGGTGATCTTGTTCGGGACGGTGCTGACGCTGGCGTTCGCGGCCCTGTTGATCTACGGCTCGAAATCGTACTGGCGCGTGCAGAAGTGGCTGTTCGGCATCGCCGGCCTGAGCATCGTCCTGGTCGCCGGGCTGCTGCTCTTCCGCGGCAACCAGATCGCCCAGGCCTGGACGACGTTCGCGACCGCGAACAAGGGCCTCGCCTACAACAACATCATCCCGGCCGCGAAGGCGGCGGGCTTTACCGGCAACGGCGCGCACTTCAGCCTGACGGCGACCCTGCTCATGCTGCCCTGGGTGTTCTTCGTCGTCGGCTACGCGCAGGGCTCGGCGCAGATCGGCGGCGAGGTCAAGCGGGCCTCGCGCAGCCAGTACTTCGCCATGGTGGGCGGCGTGCTGATCAACGGCGCCGTTCTGGCCTTCATCGTCTGGGCCTACCAGCACGCTGTCGGCCACGACTGGGCCGCGAGCCTGTCCTACCTGTCCAACACCGACCCGTCGAAGCTGGCGCTTCCCGGCGGCGTCCCGCCCGGCATCAACCTGATCGCCAGCCTGCTCACCGGCAGCGTGCCGCTGCTGCTGATCATCGGCGTCGGGTTCATCCTCTGGGCGCTGATGGGCACGCCGCTGTCGACCCTGCAGGCCACCCGCTACATGCTCGCCTGGTCGCTCGACCGGGTCGTGCCGCGCCAGCTGGGCCAGGTCAACGACACCTTCCACACGCCGATCAAGGCCATCTTGCTGTGCGCCGTCACCGGCGAGATCGCGCTGTTCGCTCTGGTGCAGATCCCGCAGGCCAGCCTGCTCGGGGCACTGCTCGCGCAGATCGTCGCCTTCATCGTGGTAAGCATCGCGGGAATCGTGTTCCCCTACCGGCTCAAGGCGGTATGGGAGAGCGGCGGCGGCCGCCGGATCGCCGGCCTCCCGGCCGTGGCGCTGGCCGGGGTCGGCGGGGTGATCGCGCTCGGCGTGCTGATGGGCGAGTTCGTGTTCAACTCCTCGATCAGCGCCACGTTCGCGGTCACCCGCAGGCTCTCGCTCGAGTTCATGATCGGCGCCATCGTGCTCGGCGCGATCTGGTACGCGGTCGCGTGGTGGCTGAACTCGCGCAAGGGCGTGAACCTGGGGCTGGCCTACCGCGAGATCCCGCCCGAGTGAGCCAGGACCCAGTCAGCCCGCCCCTGGTGGTGGTCGTCGGGAACCTCACCATCGACGACGTCGTGCTCCCGACGGGCGCCACCGCGATGGCCACGCTGGGCGGCAACAGCGTGCACGCCGCCACGGCGGTGATCACGGCGGGCGCGAGCGCGGCCCTGGTGGCCAGGCGCGGCGAGGACTTCCCGGAGGCCGCCCTGGACGCGCTCGCTGACGGCGGCGTCGACGTCAGCAGCCTGGTCGAGATCACCGGCCCGACCGTCCGCAACTGGGTGGTCTACGAGCCGGACGGTCGGCGGCAGTGGCTGTACCGGACGCCGCCCGAGCGCGGCGAGCAGGTGGCGCCTGCGCCATCGGACCTGAACCCCGAGTTGCTCGGCCGGGCGGCGGTGGTGCACGTGGCCGCCATGCCGCTCGGCCATGCCGAGCGGATCGTCGCTCACGTGCGCGCGTCGGCCCCCAGCGCGCTCATCACGCTCGACACGCACGAGTCATGGGACTTCGCCGTCGCGGGCCGGGTGTTCGCGCTGGCGAGTTCGGTGGACTGGTTCGTTCCGAGCATGGAAGAGCTGACCGAACTGACGGGGGCGGACAGCCCCGTGACCGCGCTGAGCGTGCTGGCCGCCGCGGGGGTCGGCCGGGCCGTCGCGAAGGCGGCCGCGGCGGGCGCGTACGTGCTGGACGGCGGCCGGATTACCCGCGTCCCCGCGCTGCGGGCCCAGGTCGCTGACTCCACCGGAGCCGGCGACGCGTTCTGCGGCGGCCTGGCGGCCGGCCTGGCTCGAGGGCTGAGCATCGTCGAGTCGGCCGGGCTAGGCGCCGCGGTGGCCGGCACCGCGATCACGGCCAGCGGCAGCCTGCGGCTATTCGAGGTCGGCCGGGACCGCTCAGGTATCGCCTCGGCCGGGCACCGGCTGGCCGAGGCCAGTGCCGACGTGTCGGCCCCGGCGGCCGTGGTCGCCGAGCCGCCTGGCCGGTACGACATCGACGTGATGCGCCGGGAGATCCAGACCATCCCCGACGTCATATCCGACGTGCTCGACGATCCCGACGGGCATGTCGCCGCGCTGGCCAAGCGGCTGGCCGCGCGCGGCGCGGCGCACCTGTGGCTAACCGGGTGCGGTGACTCGGCCTTCGCCGGCCTGGCCGCCGAGCTGGCGTTCCAGCGGCACAGCGGCCTGACCGCGCACCCGGTGCACGCGCTGGACCTGGCCCGCTACCGGGTCCGGGCCATGCCAGCGGGCAGCGCGGTGATCGCCATATCGTTCTCGGGCCAGGTCGGCCGGACGATCGAGGCGGCGGTCCAGGCCCGCCGGGCCGGCCATCTGGTGGTGGCCATGACCCATGCCGCCGACGGCCCGCTCGCCCTGGCCTGCGACGAGATGCTGCCGCTCGACGTGCCGACGCTGGGCTTCTCGCCGGGCACGTCGACCTACGTCGCGATGCTCGCCACGTTGCTGCGGCTGGCCGTCGCGCTGGCCGAGCTGCGCGGTTACGCCGCCGAGCTGACCCGCCAGCTCGCCCGGCTGCCCGGCCAGGTGTCCGCGACGCTTGAGCACGCCGCCGGTCCCTGCGCCGAGGCGGCCAGCGCGCTGCGGCCGGCCCCGTGGGTCGCGTTCCTGGGCGCCGGCCCGAACGAGGCGACGGCCAGGTTCGGGGCGGCCAAGCTGTTCGAGGGCCCGCAGCGGCTCGGCGTCGCGACCAGCATCGAGGAGTGGGCGCACGAGCAGTACTTCGTCACCTCGCCCGGTGATCCCGTGGTGCTGGTCAACCCGAGCGGCGCTGGCTACGACCGGGGCGAGGAGATCCTGGCCGAGCTCCGGTTCATGGGCGCCAGGCCGGTCGTGATCAGCGACCGGCCGGCCGGCGGGGCCGCGGTGCCCGGGGAACTGGCCGTGCCGCTGGCCGCGGGGGTGGCCGAGGAGTTCTCACCGGTGACGGCGTGCCTGCCGCCGGCCCTGATCGGCTTTCACCTGGCTCAGCTGACGGGCAAGCACTCCTACAACTTCTCCGGCGAGGCGGCCAGGGCCGAGCATTACGAGACGATCCACCGGGCGACCATCGGGGAGCCCGCATGACCAGGGTGGTCCCGCTTTCCGACGTCGTCGACGAGGCGCAGCGCGTCGTCGATGCCCTGGCCGCGGGCGGCGTGACCGTGCGGCTGCTGGGCGGGGTCGGAGTCGCCGCGCACCGGCACGCCCCGGTGCCCGCCGCGCTGACCAGATCCTTCGCCGATATCGACGTGGTCGTGGGGCGTAAGGGCGGCCACGCGCTCGCGGCCGGGCTCGCGACTCTCGGCTACACGGCCAATGACCGGTTCAACGCCCTGCACGGGGCCAGCCGGCTGCTGTTCTACGACTCCGCCAACGCGCGGCAGCTTGATGTCTTCGTCGGCCAGTTCGCGATGTGCCACCGGCTGGACCTGAATGGCCGCCTCGGCCTGCACCCGCTCGCCCTCGGGCCCGCCGACCTGCTGCTGACCAAGCTGCAGATTGTCGAGATCAACAGCAAGGACGTGGTCGACGCCGTCCGGCTGGTGCTGGCGCACGAGGTGCGCGCTCCCGACCTTCCGGCGGAGCCTGACCGGGCCGACGCGCTCTCGACTGACCGCCTCGTCGAGGTCACCAGGGCCGACTGGGGCTGGCACACCACCTTCGGCGACAACCTGAGCAAGGTGCGGGACGCGGCCGGTGACCTGCTCGACGAGGCCGCCGCCTCGGCCGTACGGGACCGCATCGACTCGGTGGCGGCTGCGCTGGCGGACGCTCCGAAGACCGCCCGCTGGAAGGCCCGTTCCGTGCTGGGCCGCCGTTCGCCCTGGTATGAGCTGCCCGAAGAAGTGGACGGAGCGCGCCGTTGAAGGACTCGAAGATCTTTTTTGCCACCGACATCCACGGGTCGGACCGGTGCCTGCGCAAGTTCCTGAACGCGGGCAAGTTCTACGGCGTCGACGCCGTCGTGATGGGCGGCGACATCACCGGCAAGATGATCGTCCCGGTCGTCGAGGAGCCCGGCGGCCAGTACTCGGCCCAGCTGTTCGGCCGCAAGCGAGTGGTCGACGCGGACGGCCTGCCTGGCCTGAACAAGTTCATCGCGGACGCCGGCTTCTACCCGCATCCGATGACGCCGGACGAGATCGCCGTCCTGAAGCAGGATCCGGCCGGCGTCAGCGACCTGTTCAGGAAGCTGATCAACGCCACCATGAGCCGCTGGATCGACCTGGCCGAGGAACGGCTGGCCGGCACCGGGATCCAGTGCATCTTCGCGCCCGGCAACGACGACCCGTTCTTCGTCGACGACCTGCTGAAAAGCAGTTCCTCGGTGATCGATCCCGACCAGCGGGTGGTCGAGCTGCCCGGCGGGTTCTCGATGATCTCGGTCGGCTACTCCAACCGGACGCCGTGGGACTCGCCGCGCGAGCTCGACGAGGACGACCTGGCCGCGGTGATCGATACCGAGGCCGCCAAGCTGGCCGAGCCGGGCAAGGCGATCTTCAACCTGCACGTGCCGCCGAAGGACACCCCGATCGACCAGGCGGTGGCGCTGGACGCCGAGTTCCGCCCCAAGATGAGCGGCGGCTCGCCGCTGATCACCGGCGTCGGCAGCTCAGCGGTCCGCGAGGCGATCGTCAGGTACCAGCCCATGCTCAGCCTGCACGGCCATATCCACGAGTCCCGCGGAGAGGCCCGGATCGGCCGTACGCTGGCGCTCAACCCGGGCAGCGAGTACAGCGAGGGCGTGCTGCGCGGGGTCATCGTCAACCTGTCAGCGAAGAAGGGCGTCCGTGGCTACCAGCTCGTCGCCGGCTGAGTCCGGCGCGGCCGAGATCGCCGTGCTCGGGTCCGCGCGGATCGGACCGGACGACCCGCGCCACGACGCGGCGCACCGTCTCGGCCGGCTGCTCGCCGGGCAGGGCTGGACCGTTGTCACCGGCGGGTACGGCGGGCTGATGGGAGCGACGGCGAGCGGTGCGGCGGAGGCCGGCGGCCGTACCGTCGGCCTGCCCATGTCGCCGTGGGCGCACCTGACGCCGCACCCGAGCCATGCCGAGCTGCGCTGGAGCGATGACTACGCGCAGCGGCTGGCGCACCTGCTGGCCACCCGGGTCGCGATCGCCCTGCCCGGCGGCATCGGCACGCTGGCCGAGGCGTCCGCGGTGTGGGCTGCCGCGCAGACCGAGCCTGGCACAGCGCGGCTCGTGCTGGTCGGGCCGTCCTGGCGCCGCCTGACCGGAGCGTTCGCCCGCGAGCTGGTCGTCGACGACCGGGACCTGGCGCTGCCGGTGCTGGCCGACGACGTCGAGGCCGTGATCCCGGCGGTCGGCCGGCTGCTCGAGGCTCCGCCCCCGGCTCTGGGGGCCCGCGGCTGACGTCATGAGCACATCGCCGGTGCGCAAGACGCAGGCGCGGCTGGCCGACGGCCGCGAGATCGTCTTCTTCGACGAGTCAGACGCCGCGGTGCGGGCCGTGGCCGACCCTCGTGACCTGCCGCCGTTCCGGCCGCTGCCGACCGTCCGCTATGACCCCATCCTCGGCGAGTGGGTTGGCCTGGCCGATCACCGGCAGGGCCGCACCTACCTGCCGCCCGACGATGAGTGCCCGCTGTGCCCGTCGACCGCGGCCAGGCCGACCGAGATCCCGGCCTCCTCCTATGACGTGGTGGTCTTCGAGAACCGGTTCCCGGCCTTCGCCGGGACGGCCGCGGGTCCTGATCGGCCGGCCGGGCCGCTGATGCGACAGCAGGCCGGCAGCGGGCGCTGCGAGGTGGTGTGCTTCACCGCGGATCACGATTCCTCGTTCTCGGCCCTGACGCCTGCCCGCGTGGGCACCGTCATCGAGGCCTGGATCGACCGCACCCTGACGCTGTCGTCGCTGCCGCACGTTGAGCAGGTCTTCTGCTTCGAGAATCGCGGCGCTGAGATCGGCGTGACGCTGTCGCATCCGCACGGCCAGATCTACGCTCTGCCGTTCCTCACCCCGCGGACCCGCCAGATGCTCGACAGCGCCCGCGCC
>JADGPC010000168.1 GCA_017882645.1 Streptosporangiales bacterium
GCCTTCCCCCGCTGCCGTCGGGCTGGCTTGGAGATTTCGGAACTCGCGTGCCAGCCAGGTCGTCGGAGGTGCCCCGGCGAGCACCCTGAACTCGGCGTCCAGATGCGCCTGGTCGTAGTAGCCGCATTGGGCGGCGAGCGCGGCCAGGTCAAGCGGCCGGCCGACCGCCGCGCGGCGCTGCAGCAGCCGCCGCGCCCGGTCGAACCGCACCACTCTGGCGGCCGCCTTCGGCGTGAGCCCGATCTCGGCCGCGAACCTGCTGCGCAGATGCCGGCTGCTCCAGCCGGTCTCCTCGGCGAGGTCAGAGACGGCGATGGCACCCCTGGCGGCCAGCAGCAGCCGCCACGCGAAGCCGACCTCCGGGCTGACGTCCTGGCGGCCGTCCAGCCGGTGCGCCCGCAGCCGGCCAAGCAGGACCTCGTCGAGCACGGCGAACCGCTCCGGCCAGGTTGCCGCCGCCTGGATGCGCTGCTGGATCTCGGTCGCCAGGGCACCGCAGACCTCGTTTCCCTCGACGTCGACGTGCGCGAGGTGGCCGGCCGGCAGGCCGAGGAACGCGCGCGCGCCGACCGGGCTCAGCGCCAGCTGGATGCCCGATTGGTATCCGTCGTGGGTGATCAGCGCGGGCGCCGTGTGCAGGCCGCCGGCCAGCGTCACGTACTTACCGCCCGGCTGCCTCGGGTCCGGATGGGCGGTCACGATGAGTGGCTCGTCGAGCGTGAAGATCAGAGTCAGGTGCGGCGACGGGAGCCCCGCGTGCTCGGCGGGCTCGACTCCCGCCTGCCGGAAGCCGCTGTAGCCGACGATATACCGGCGCAGCTCAGCGGCTGGCTGACCGGCCACGGATTCGCTGACCGGCCAGCGCGCGACGTCGCTAGCAGCCATGACAACATTCTCCAGGTCCGGCACCCGTCCCGCCCGTCAGGCCTGGTGGTTCCGGTTTCTCCAAGCCGGGTCAGCGGGAGCCGGCGGCCACGAGGAGCGTGCACGGCCCGGTGAACCCGCCGGGTCCCTCGAATTGCGCCAGCGCGGTGCCGACCTCGGTCCAGGCCGCCTCGCGCTCCGGCTCGGCCAGGCCGGACAGCATCTGGTGCAGCGCGCCGAACGACTCGCGCTCGAACCGCAGGCAGTCAGCGGCCGACGGCATCCGGACCGGCGCGTCGATCGAGCGGACCTCGATGTCGCTGAACCCCGCGGCTGCGAGTTCGGCGGCCAGCACGCCGTCGGCGCCCAGGCTGAACGGACCTGGCTGGCCGGGCAGCGGCACTCCGAGGCCGGCCGCCTGCCGGATGATCGAGACCGGCACCGAGAAGAACCCGTTCTGCGGTCCCGTCCCGTAGACGATGACCGACAGCCGCCCGCCGGGCCGCAGGGCCTCGCGGGCGCTGGCCAGCGCCGCGGCCCGGTCGGGCAGGTAGATGATCCCCAGGCGGCTGATCACCGCGTCGAAGGAGGATGGCTCGACGGCCAGGTTCTCGCCGTCCATCACCCTGGTTGCCGCGCTGGTCAGGCCGGCTAGCTCGAACTGGCGCTGAGCGCGCTCGAGAATGACCGGCGACAGGTCGGTCGCGAGCACCCGGCCGTCAGGACCGGCCCGGCGAGCCGCCGCGACGCTCTGCCCGCCGGCGCCTGCCGCTACGTCCAGCACCCGGGCCCCCGGGCCGATCCGGGCCAGGTCGAGCATCGTCGATGTCGCCCCGGCCAGCCATTCCTCGATGGACGGACCCCAGCTGTCCCAAGCGCCGGCCGCGTGGTCCCACTGATCGCGGGTCGTCTGCTTGTAGGTCTCGGGGCTGAACTGCTGCGTCGCGCCTGGGGTGGTCGTGCTGCTGGTGGTCATCTCGGTTCACCTCTCGGTTAGGTCTGCTGAATCCAGCCGTAGAGGTCCTGACGGTCGACGGAGCTGAGCAGTTCGGGATGATCGGTCGCCATGTGGCCCTGGATCACCTCGACGACCTCGTCGTCGGTGTCGCCCCTGGCCACGAACCCGCACTCGCAGTTGATTACCTTCGCCATCGCCGGATCTCCTTTCGGCTGCACAATCAGTAGGTCACGGCAGCATTGTCGAGAGCTTGGAGAAACCTTGGCGGATTTGCGGGTGCGAATCCAGCTGTGCGGCCGGGTCTGCATCGAGATCGATGGCGAGCACCGAGACGCGCGATTGCCCGGACCGCAGGGCCGGCGCCTGTTCAGCTACCTGACGATCTACCGCCTTTCGGCTCTGACCAGGCAGGATCTCTCCTCCGCGCTATGGGGCGAGCGGGCGCCCGCGGCGCCCGATGCCGCACTCAATGCCCTGCTCTCGCGGCTCAGGGCGCTGATGCAGCCGGTGCCGTTCGCCGGCCTGCGACTCGACCTTCCGGCCAGCGCCTGGGTTGACCTCGACGCCGCCAGGGACGCCATCCACCGCGCCGAGTCGGCCATCGCACTCGGCGACTGGGGCCGGGCCTGGGGCGCCGCTCAGGTTACTTTGTTCACGGCGCGCCGCGGTTTCCTGCCTGGTGAGGATCTGCCCTGGATCAGCGACATCCGCAGCGAGCTGGACAGCCTGCACATCCGGGCTCTCGGAGCGTATGCCGAGGCCTCGCTCCGGGTCGCTGGGTCTGAACTGGCCACCGCCGAACGCAGCGCTCGGGATCTCGTGTCCCGGGCACCGTTCAGGGAGAGCGGATACCGCGTGCTGATGGAAGCGCTCGCCGCCGGCGGCAACACCGCCGAGGCCCTGCGCGTATACGACGACCTGGTGCGGTTGCTCAGCGAGGAACTCGGCGTTGTGCCCAGCCAGCCGACCAGGGACCTGCACGCTCAGCTCCTGCGTGCCGGATAGCTAACTCTTGGGAGGTCTGGCCCGCGGCGCCGTGCCAGTAACCAGAGGCCGACACCTCGTCGGCTCTTGGTGAGCCAATCGATAAATGTCAGTGTCCGGTGATATTATTCGATTGTAGGTTCTAGAGAGATGGCGTCACCGGGATCCTCGTAGACGTTAGATTGGCTGATATTGCGCTCCCCTTGCGGGAACCTTTTCCCGGCCGACCGGCCCTCCATACCAGCTGTTCGCTGTCGCGCAGCCCAGTCGAGCAGCCCGGCCCTGCAGCCCAGCCCGGAGCCGCAGTCCCATAGCCAAGCAGATGATGCCGCGAGGAGGTGCGATCGCCGTGTCCGTCGCAGACCAACAGCCGGAGCATGAACGTCAAGGCCAGCATGAGCCGCCCGGAATGGCTGACCTGCCCTCCGTGGCCAGCCAGGCATCAGCTGGCCAGTGGTTCGCGCCGCTGCTCGGGCCGGCCGGTGATGCCTTCCGGTCCGGATCGTCCGGCCCGGCTGGCTCGCCAGATCTGGCTCAGCCGTCAGGCCCGGCAGGCTCGCGCCGCTCCCCTGGCCAGTCGGCCTCCCCTGGCCAGTCTGCCTCCTGTGGCCGGTCCAGCCGCTGCGGCGCCCGTCCGGCGGAAGGGCCACCCGCCCGCTCCACCGCTGCCTCGGCCGCCGGCCGCGTCGCCGCCCCTCCCCCCGGCCCGGGCC
>JADGPC010000169.1 GCA_017882645.1 Streptosporangiales bacterium
ATCGGCAGGAAGCTCAGGAAGATCGACGCTCCGGCCGCGCTGAACATGTTGCCGAAGTTGCTCGACGTGCCCATCAGCACGTACTTGATCGTGTTGGCGAAGATCCGGCGCCCCTCCACGATGCCGTCGGCCAGCACGTCCAGGTCCTTTTCCAGCAGGATCACGTCGGCGGCATCCTTGGCCACGTCGGTCGCCGAGTCGACCGAGATGCCGACATCGGCGGCGTGCAGGGCCAGCGCGTCGTTGACGCCGTCGCCGAGGAACGCCACGTCCACGCCGGTGTGCCGCTGGATCCGGACGATCCTGGCCTTGTGCTCCGGGCTGACCCGAGCGAACACGGTCGTCGCCGGGATCGCCGCGGCCAGCTGCGCATCGTCGAGCCGGTCGAGGTCAGCTCCGCTCAGCGCGCCGCCGACGGGCAGACCGAGATCCGTGCAGACCTTGGCGGCGACGATTGCGTTATCGCCGGTGACGATCTTGACCGCGACGCCGAGGTTCGCGAGCCTGGCCAGGGCAGGCGCGGCGCTGGACTTGGGGGCGTCGAGGAAGACGAGCAGGCCGGCCAGGCGCAGGTCATGCTCGTCGCCGGCGGTCACCGCGGTCAGGCCGTCGGCCCTCCTGGTCGCCACGGCCACGACCCGGTTGCCGGCCCCGAACTCCGCCTCCAGGGCCGCCCGGGCCCGCGCCGGAACCTGGGTGCAGCGGCTCAGGACCGCCTCCGGGGCGCCCTTGGTGATCAGCACCCTGGTGCCCCCTGGCTCGTCCGCGAGCACCGACACCATCCGCCGTTCGTGGTCGAAGGGCAGCGAGGCGACGCGCCGGTAGCCGTCAACCGCGGTGCGGTCGGCCAGCGCGGCCGGCGACTCCCAGAGCGCCACGTCCAGCTGGTTGCCGCCCACGGCCTGGCCGCCGCTGACCGCGACCTCGTTGCACACCAGCCCCCACCGCAGCGTCGATCCCGGCGCGTCGAAATCCGAGGCGCGCATGAAGCTGATCCGGCCCTGGGTCAGGGTGCCCGTCTTGTCGGTGAACAGGACGTCCACGTCGCCGAGATCCTCGATGCACACGAGCCGCTTGACCAGCACCTTCCGCCTGGCCATCTCCCGCGAGCCCGCGGCCAGGCTGGTCGAGACCACCGCCGGCAGCAGCTGCGGGGTGATCCCGACCGCGATGGCCAGGGAGAACAGCAGCGCGTCGATGACCGGCTTGTGCAGCAGCACGTTGATGATGAAGATCGAGGTCGTCAAGGTGATGGCGACCTCGACTAGCAGCACGGAGAACCGGCGCAGGCCAGCCTGAAACTCGGTCTCGTTCTGGTGCGCGCCGAGGCCGACCGCGATCCGGCCGAACTCGGCCCGCGCGCCCGTCGCCACCACCACGCCGCGGCCGCTGCCCGCGCGCACGACCGTGCCCATCAGCGCGCAGTCGGTCAGGTCGCCAAGCTCCGTGCCGGCCGGGACCGGGTCAGGCGCCTTCTCGGCGGGCATCGACTCGCCGGTGAGGATCGACTCGTCGCATTCCAGCCCGGCGCTCGCCAGCAGCCGCATGTCGGCCGGGATGACATCGCCCAGGCTGAGCTCGACCACGTCGCCCGGCACCAGGTCGGTCACGTCGACCGAGGCCGGCTGGCCGTCGCGCAGCACGACCGCCCGGTGCCTGATCTGCGAGTGCAGCGCCTCAGCGGCCTTCTCGGCCCGGTACTCGTTCAGGAAGCCCATCCCGACCGACAGCGCCAGGATGACCCCGATGATCACGGCATCACTGCGTTCGCCCACGAAATAGGAGGCGATGGCCGCGATCGCGAGCAGGCCGAGCAGCGGTGACTTGAGCTGGTGCCACAGCACCGGCCCCAGCCGGGCGCGGTGGGACACGATCGCGTTCGGGCCGATGCGGCTGAGCCGCTCGGCGGCCGCGGCCGCGGTCAGCCCGGTTTCGGCCGAGCCCAGGCGGCCGAGCACGGTCGCGGCTGGCTGGGAGCTTGCCTCGGCCAGCACGAGGTCGGCGGCTCCCGCTGCCGGGACCGGGACCTCCCGCACCGCCGGCGCGCTCACCGCCTGGCCGCCAGACATCCCGCGTGGATGCGCATATCGCCATCTCACTACCCGGGCGCCAGCAGCGGCAGTGACTAAAGACCACAGTTTGCAAACTGGCTGCAAGCCGCGACTCGCACGATGGAGGCAGGTCAAACCCGCTAGGAGGCGACGATGGCAGGCTCACCCGTGATCGACAAGTTCCTGCACGCAATCGAGAGCGCGACGATACCCGGCTGCGACGTCTGGAGCCCGGATGCGATGCTGGACGCGACGGTACCCAACTGGCGGCTGCACGTCACGGGGCCTGACGCGATCCGCTCGGAGTACTCGCGCTGGTTCGCCGACCCCGGCCACTTCCACGACCTGCGCCGCCAGCCGACCGACGACGGGGCGGGCGAAGTGGTGGAGTACACGCTGAGCTGGCAGGAGAACGGGGTACCGCACGCCGCTCACCACATGCACCTGCTGACCATCCGCGATGATCTCATCGCCGCCGACACCGTCTTCTGCGGCGGCCGCTGGCCGGCCTCGCTGCTGGCCGAGATGGAGGCCGCCGATGCGTAACGCGGACCTGGCCGGTCTCGCTGAGCTGGGCGGCCTGGCCGACCTGGACGAACTGCTCAGCGGGGCATCTGAGCGCGAGACGCTCGAGGAGGCACCCGGCAAGTCGGGGGCCAGGATCGAGCGGGTCGTGATCGACGGCCAGCGGTTCGTGCTCAAGCACATGGACCCGGGCAGCGACTGGACCATCCGCGCCTCAGGCAGCCTGCGCGGCGCGTCGCTGCTGCTCTGGGAACGGGGGATCCTCGCCAGGCTGCCCGACTGCCTGACCCAGCCGATCGTCGCCGTCGCGGTGGAGCACACGGACGCCGGGGTTCCCTGGACCCGCTACGCGCTGCTGATGGACGACGTG
>JADGPC010000017.1 GCA_017882645.1 Streptosporangiales bacterium
CGGCGCGGTCCGGCGCTGGCCCGGCGCATCCGGGAGAGGAACACCACCGATCGATGGCCGAGCAAGCGGGTTACTCGGGCACGCCGCTGGCGCGCAAGCTCGGCATCGGCGAGGACGACGAGATCGTGGTCGTCGGGGCGCCCAACGGCTTCACCGACCGGCTCGCTGCCCAGGTCGGCGACGAGGCGGACATCCACACCGAGCTGACCGACGCCGCCCTCTTCGACGTCATCGTCGCCTTCGTGACCTGGCGGGTCGATCTGGAAACCCAGCTTGACCTGCTGCGCGCTCGGATGGCACCGGCCTGCGGCCTGTGGATCGCGTGGCCGAAGCGGGCCTCGAAGGTGCCGACTGACATGACCGACAACGTGATCAGGGAGATCGCCCTGCCGACCGGCCTGGTTGACAACAAGGTGTGCGCGATCGACGAGATCTGGTCCGGGCTGCGCCTGGTGATCAGGCGCGAGCTCCGCTAGCACCCGCCCGGGCGACCTCGGGCTGGCCTAGTCGAGCAGCGGCTCGCCGTTGAAGATGCCGAGTTCCTCGCGGTACAGCTCCAGCCCGACGCCATTGGGGTCGCGGAAGTACATGCTCTCCTCGACGCCCCGGTCCGGGCCGAGATAGTCCACGCCGGACTCGTCGAGATTCTTCTTGGCCGCGTCGAACTGCGCCGGCGAGACTGAGATCGCGAGGTGCTGAACCCCGCCGATGGTCTCCATCCACGCCGGGTGGTCGTGGCCGGGGAAGTCGAAGAACCCGAGCAGGTTGTTGTTGCCGATGTCGAAGAAGAAGTGGTTCGAGCCTTTGTAGTCGCGGTTCTCCACCAGCTCGACCAGCGGGAAGCCGAGGAACTCCTGGTAGAACTTGATCGTCTCCTCGGTGTCGCGGCAGATCAGGGCGAGGTGGTGCACGCCCTGAACGGTCGTCGGGGGACGGCTGCCCTTCGGTCTGAGGTACTTCTCGCGCAGCACTTCCCTGCGCGCGCGGACCTGCTCGAGTTCGTTGCCCTCTGGCTGCGGCATGACTATCTCCTGGCTCTGCCATGGTCGGCTCCGGGATAGGCCTGCCGGCTGGCACCGGCTGTCCCATCCCGCACGACACCAGTGTCCCCCACGCTGTCAACGTCATGCGGTGCGCGCCTCCCCTTCGCGCTCGACACCCGCGAACGCGGACCGCGGCCGCTTCAAAATTCGAGATGCGCAGCTAATTGACAGTCACTGTCATAAACGTCTAACATGCTTTTGAAGTTGACTACTGCAAGAAGGTGACTGCCATGACCGCAGCCGGGGCCTCGACGACCTCGCCGTCTTCGACGGAATCGCGCCGGTGGTGGGCCCTTGGCGCGCTGGCCCTCAGCGTCCTTGTCGTAGCGCTTGACCTGTTCGTCCTGACGCTCGCACTGCCCACGGTCTCCGCTGACCTGCACGCCTCGTCGGGGGACCTGCAGTGGTTCATCGATGCTTACAGTCTCGTGCTCGCGGCGGCGCTGCTCCCGGCCGGGCTGCTCGGCGACCGGATCGGCCGGAAGCGGCTGCTGGTCTGCGGGCTCGCCCTCTTCGGCGTCGCCTCGCTCGCCTGCGCCTACTCGACCTCGGCGGGCGAGCTGATCGCGGCCAGGGCCGTCCTCGGCCTCGCCGCCGCCGTGATCCTGCCGCTCTCGCTGGCCGTCCTGCCGGTCCTGTTCACGCCGGCCGAGCGGCCGAGGGCCATCGCAGCGGTCGGCGGCGCGACGTTCCTCGGCTACCCGATCGGCCCGATACTCGGCGGCTGGCTCCTTGACCACTACTGGTGGGGATCGGTCTTCCTGATCAACCTGCCGGTCGTGGTGATCGCCATCGTCGCCGTGGCCTTCCTGATGCCCGAGTCACGCGGCGAGCGCCGCCAGCGCGTCGACCTGACCGGCATCGTGGTGTCCAGCGCCGGCCTGACATCACTGACGTACGGACTGATCAAGGCTGGCGATAACGGATGGACCGACCCGACTGCCGTCGCCACGATGCTGGCCGGCGTCATCGTGCTCGCCGCCTTCGTCTTCTGGGAGCGCGCGGTCAGCCGGTCGCGCGGCGAGGCCCAGCCGCTCGTCGATCTCGGCCTGTTCAGCTCGGCCGGGTTCACCTGGGGCACCGTCTTGTCGACGCTGGTGTCGTTCGCCCTGTTCGGGCTGGTCTTCGCAATGCCGCAGTACTTCCTCGACGTGCGCGGCTTCGACTCGCTCGCCGCAGGGCTGCGGATGCTGCCGATGATCGGCGGGCTCGCGCTCGGGCTTGTCGTCGGCCAGCGGCTCCAGACACCGCGCAAGGCTGACCGGCGCGCATCAGGCCCGGCCGCGCGAGTTCCGGTCAGCCCGAAGATCCTGGTCGCGATCGGGTTCGCGATCATGGCCGCGGCGCTCGCAGCCGGGACCGGAACCACCATCGCCAGCGGCACCGGGTTCGCCGCGACCTGGTTCGCCATCACCGGGTTCGGCCTGGGCATCGCGATGCCCACCGCGCTGAACGCGGCCCTCGGTGCTCTCTCGCCGGCCAGAAGCGGGTCAGGGTCGGCGCTGATCACCGCGATGCGCCAGGTTGGCGGCACGATCGGGGTGGCCGTCCTCGGCACGGTCCTGGCTACCGTGTACCGGAGCAAGCTGCACCTGACCGGACTCCCGGCCGCGGCCGGGAACGCGGTCCGCGGCAGTGCCGCTGGCGGCATCGCGACGGCGCGGGCGACCGGGTCCGGAGTGCTGCTCGAGACGGTCCGCAGTGCCTACGTGCACGGCTTGGACGTGATGCTCTGGATGTGCAGCGG
Source organism: Streptosporangiales bacterium (assembly GCA_017882645.1). GTDB lineage: Bacteria > Actinomycetota > Actinomycetes > Streptosporangiales > Streptosporangiaceae > Chersky-822. The sequence goes on from JADGPC010000017.1 coordinate 2,791, forward strand.
AATTGCCATCGTCTCGGCGCTGCTGGCGCTCGCGTTCCTGCCTGGGCGGCCGGAGGTCGGCGCATCGGGCGGCAACACCGCCAGCGACACGAGCGGGGCCGCGGACGGTCCAGCGACATCACCGCTCGATAAGAGCAGAATGACCACATGAACGAGGCGCCAGCCGTGCAGCGGCCCGGGCTGCGGGAGCGGAAGAAGGCCAGGACGCGCGCGGCCATCAGGGAGCACGCGCTCCGGCTCTTCCGCGAGCAGGGGTACGACGCGACGACGGTCGACCAGATCGCCGAGGCTGCCGACGTCTCGCCGAGCACGTTCTTCCGGTACTTCCCGACCAAGGAAGACGTCGTGCTCCTGGACGAATTCGACATCCTGGCGGTGGGCGCGTTCGAGGCGCAGTCCGCCGACCTCTCGCCGGTCGCCGCGTTCCGGGCCGCTGCCAGGTCGGCGTTCGGCTCGCTGGGCGCGGACGAGCTGGCCAGGCTGCGGGAGACTGCCGAGCTCACGCTGACCGTCCCCGAGATCCGGGCCCGGGCCATGGACGAGTTCGCCCGGACGATCGGCGTCATCGCGGAGGCAGCGGCAAGGCGGTCGGGCCGCGACCCGAACGACTTCGCCGTACGGAACGTCGCCGGAGCCATCGTCGGCGTCATCATGGCCGCGACCATGCCGTGGAGCGACTGGGCGGAGGAAGCGGCGGGCTCGGACATGCTCGACCGGATCGACGCCGCGCTCGCGCACCTGGAGGCCGGCCTCCCCCTCTGACCCGCCGCCAATTCCGTGCCCGCCACGCCCGGGGCGTCCGGGCGGTCGGGAATGTTGCGCGTTCAATTAAAGTTGTATCGGGCACGAACTTTACGGCGGAGGTGCCCGGACCGGGGTACTGATCCGCCCTGGTGGGAGGATGGAATCATGCCAGCTGTGACCGTCGAAGACATCTTGCTTCTGCCGCGGATAGCCGAGCCCGACCCGGCCGTCGCGCAGAACCGGCCGGTGCTCTCGGTTACCACCGCGCCCTCGGCATTCGAGGGCGAGGGTTTTCCGGTCCGCCGCGCATTCGCCGGCGTTGACCTACGGGCGCTGGACCCCTTCATCCACATGGACCAGATGGGCGAGGTCGACTATGCGCCGGGCGAGCCGAAGGGCACGTCC
>JADGPC010000170.1 GCA_017882645.1 Streptosporangiales bacterium
CCGTCGTTCCGGTCGACGCTCGCTGCGACCGGGCTCGAGCAGCACGTGATCGCGGTCGTGGGCCGGTCGGCCGTGGTGGCCAGGCTGTGGCACGAACCGATCGGCATGCTGTTCATCGACGGCGGTCACACGGATGCGGCGGCCACCGCCGACTACGAGGGCTGGGCACCGCTGATCACCCGCGGCGGTGCCCTGGCCATCCACGACGTCTTCCCCGATCCGGCCGACGGCGGTCAGGCTCCGTTCGGTGTGTACCAGCGGGCGCTGGCCTCGGGCGCGTTCAAGGAGGTCAGCGTCAACGGGTCGCTGCGGGTACTCGAGCGGATCGCCGACGGCATCGGCTAGCCGGCCGCCGTGCTGACCGGATCGCTGGCGCTAGCCGATCAACGGCTTGATCTGAGTGACCCAGGTGTCCCGGACGGCGAAGCCGGCCCGCTCGTACAGCCCGACGGCTCCGGTCGGCGAGTCAGCGTCCACGTCGAGCGTCGCGCTGACGAAGCCGTCGGCCGCGGCGGCGCGCATGACCCGGCCGAGCAGGGCCGTGGCTATGCCGCGCCTGCGGCCCGCGCGGCGGGTACCGACCGTGGGAATGTACAGGTCGAGCCGGCCGGTGGCCTGGGTGTAGGAGTCGTATTCGTGGCCGAGCACCAGGCCGAGCGGTTCATCGCCGTCGTAGCCGAGAAAGCTGTAGGCGGGCCGGAACGCCTGGCTCGCCATGAAGTGAGCCCAGCCTTCCGCGGTCATTTCCGTCCAGTCCCAGTGATCGCGGAACGCCTCGTCGTGCACGAGGCGGGCGTCCTGCGACAGCTCAGGCGCGAAGCCGACGATCCGCACCCCGGCGGGGTGCTGGATCGCTGGCAGGTCGGCAGTCAGGTCACTGCTCATGCGCAGGAACCAGCGCGACTCCTGGTAGCCGTGGGCCGAGAACAGCGCGACGGCTCCATCGGTCCTGGCCAGGCATCTGCCGCCAAGCGAGAGCGGCTGGCCGGGGAATCGCTCATTGTGCACGGACTCGGCTGCTCGCTCGGCCCACTCCAGCAGCTGCGAGCCGATGCCGCGCTGCCGGTACCGCGGGTGCACGCCGCCCATACAGCGCGCCTGGTGTACGGGGTCCGCCTCGGTCCTGGCGATGACCAGGGAGTATCCGATCATCTCGCCGCCGTCGTAGACGGCTACCGACCCGCTGGAAAAATCAAGGTCCGGATCGGTGAAGAACTCCAGCAGATCCTGCTCGGCGACGTGCTCGTCCTGGCGATCTTCGGCCTCGGTCGCGGCCACCAGGGCCGCCCAGGCCGCGGCCTGGCCCGGATCGATCGGCCGCCAGTCGAATTGCTGCTGGGAGGTCACCTGCCGAGTCTGCAAGAAGGCGGGGCGCCCGAGCAAAGGATTTTGCCGGCCGCCCCGGCCGCCCCGGCCGTCAGTCGGCCAGCGCCTTGCGCGTCACGATCCAGGTGTCCTGCGTGGTGAAGCCGACCCGCTCGTAGAGTCCGACGGCTCCGGTCGGCGAGTCAGAGTCGACGGACAGGCTCGCGCTCACCAGGCCGTTCGCCCGGGCCGCCCGCAGCGACGCGGTAAGCAGGGCCGTGGCGACACCTCGGTTGCGCCCGGCCCGCCGCGTGCCCACCGTGGGAACGTGCAGCTCACGCTGGCCGGTGGCCTCGGTATGGCTGTCGTACTCGTGCCCGAGAACCACCCCGAGCGGCACGGCGCCTTCGTAGGCGAGGAAGCTGTACGCCGGTCGGAATGCCTGGTAGCCGATGAAATGCTGCCAGCCTTCGTCGGTGAAGTCGGTCGAGCCCCAGTGGTCGCGGAAGGCTTCGTTGTGAACGAGCCTGGCGTCCTGCGATCGCTGGGTGGTGAAGCCGACGATGTCGATTCCGTCCGGCGGCCGGCTCTCGGTGAGATCGGCGGTCAGGTCGCATGACATGCGCAGGAATGCTCGCGACGGCTCGTAGCCGTGCTGCGAGAACAGCCCAGCCGCGCCGGAGTTCCTGGCCAGGTACAGCCCGTCGAGTGAAAGCGGCTGGCCGGAGAACCGTTCCTCGTGCAGTGGCCTGGCCGCGCGCTCGGCCCAGGTCAGCAGCTCCGTGCCGATGCCGCGTCCCCGGTAACCCGGGTGCACGCTGCCGCCCATCCGCATCTCGTGGACCGGCTCGGCGGCGGTCCTGGCGAACAGCAGGCCGAAGGCGATCATCAGGTCGCCGTCGTAGACCGCGACGGATCCGCGGGGATAGTCGGCGTCCGGATCGTCGAGGTAGCCGAGCAGATCCTGCTCCGACACGTGCTCTTCCTGGTGGTCCACGGCCTCGGTCGCGGCATGCAGAGCCGCCCACGCCCGGACCTGGCCGACGTCGAGCGGCTGCCATTCGAAACCTGAGGTCACCCGCAGATTGTCGTCAGCGCCAGCGGCGGCGAGCAACTGGTTATCTACGAGACGGGCTTGACCTGCGCGATGGTGGTGTCGGCGATCGTGAAGCCAGCCCGCTGGTAGAAGCCGAAGGCCCCGGTCGGCGAGTCGGCGTCGACGTGCAGGGACGCGGCGATGGCGCCGTCGTCCCTGGCCAGCGTGAGCGCCCTGACCAGCAGAGCCGAGGCGATCCCGCGCTCACGCGAGGCCCGCCTGGTGGCGACCACCGCCACGTACAGTTCCCGCCTGCCGGTGGCCTGCGTATAGGAGTCGTACTCGTGGCCAATGAGGACGCCCACCGGTTCGGTGCCGTCATAGGCAAGGAGGCTGAAGGTCGGCCGGAAGGCCTCGTACCCGATGAAGTGCTCCCAGTCCGCCGCGGTCATCGCCGTCGATCTCCAGTGATCGCGGAAGGCCTCGTTCCGGGCCTGCCGGGCATCTTCCGAGTGTTCCGGCGTGAAGCTGACGATCTGAACTCCGGCCGGCTCCGGGCACGGCGGGAGGGTGGCGCTGAGGTCGCACGTCATGAAATGAAACCAGCGCGCAGGCTCGTAGCCGCGTTCGGCGAAGAGCGCGACGGCCGCGGTGTTCCTGGCCGGGCAGCGGCCCTCGATCGACAGCGGATGCCCCCGATGGCGTTCCTGGTGAAGCGGCATCGCCGCCCGCTCGGCCCAGTCAAGAAGCCGGGTGCCGATACCCAGGCCCCGGTACGACGGATGGACTCCGCCTTCCATCTGCATGACGTGCGCCGGATCGGCGGCTGACCTGGTGCCGAGCACGCCGTAGCCGATCATGATCTCGCCGTCGTACACGGCGACCGAGCCGCGACCGTAATCGCAGGCCGGATCATCAAGCTCCTCGGCGATGTCGTCCTCGCTGGTGAGCACGTCATCCAGCTGGTCGGCCGCCTGGATCGCGACTAGCAGCCGGGACCAGGCCGGAACTTGACCTGGGTCGATCGGCTGCCAGACGTACCGGTCCACTTGGCTCACTTGCCGCAGTCTGCTATCTGGCCGGCCCGGGCGGCAACGGGTTATCGCAGCCGGGGCCGCAGCCTGCGCGGGAGCCGCGGCCGCCGCAGCGGGCCCGCGGGCCAGCGGGTCAGCGGGCCAGCCTGTGAATTCAGACCAGGTCGGGGATGCCGTCGGAGGCCGGGTCGCGCGGCTCGCAGCCGCAGGCGGCGTCGCCGGCCCGGCTGACGGCCGCGGGATCGGCCCCGGCATCGCGGAAGATCGAGGAGCCGGCGGTGGCGCCGCAGAGCGCGTCGGCGGCGAGTACGATCGCCGCCGACGTGTAGCTGCTCTGCTCGTCGGGGTAGTGCCGCTTGGTGATGTACTGCCAGCCGGTCCAGTAGGCGCCACTGGGGTCGCGCAGCAGCTGGATCTGGTCGAACAGGTCGAGCGCGCCCTTCGCGTCACCGATCGCCTCGAGCGCGATCGCGAGCTCCGCCGTCTCGGCCGCGGTCACCCAGGGCTCGTCGTTCACGCAGCGGACGCCGAGCCCGGGCACGACATAGGTATCCCAGCTCCGGTCCAGGTGGTTCCTGGCGTCGTCGCCCCGCACGGGGCCGCCGAGCACCGGGTAGTACCAGTCCATCGAGAACCTGCTCTTGTCGGCGAAGGCCTCCGGATGCCGGGCAACGGCGTGCCCGAGCAGGTCGGCCGCGAGCTCCCAGTCAGGCTGCGGCTCGGCCAGGTACTCGGCGAGGTCGATCGCGCAGCGCAGGCTCGAGTACATGCTCGCGCTCCCGGCCAGCAGGGCATAGC
>JADGPC010000171.1 GCA_017882645.1 Streptosporangiales bacterium
GTACCTGCTGACTCTGGCGGCCGGCACGCCGTCGCCGTTCGGGCCGCTGGTCGGCGGGCGCCCGGTCGGCTCGGCCAAGGATGACGACGAGGACAAGACCGACGACGAGAACGCGGCCGGGAACGCCGGGGACGCGAGCGCCGCCGCCCAGACCGGGGAGGCCACGGCCGCGAGTAACAGCGGTGACGGCAAGGCCAAGGACGGCAAGGCCGCAGCGGGCAAGGCCGGAGCGGGCAAGGAGTCGGCGAAGGCAAAGCCGGTCATCATCGACACCGACGGCCTCGGCGCCCGGATCGTGCAGGTGCCGGTGCCGGAGTCCAAGTACAGCTCGCTGAGTGCCGTCGAGGGCGGCCTGATCTGGCTCCGGCAGCCGCTGACCGGGAACCTCGGGGAGAGCGGAGCCCGGCTCGATGAGGACCAGCCCCGGCCGGCCCTCGAGTACTTCGCGATCAAGCGCGCGAAATGCACCGAGCTCGCCGACGAGGTGGACTGGTTCGATGCGAGCGGCGACGGCACCAGGCTCGTGATCAGAGATCACGGCCAGCTCCTCGTTGTCCCTGCCAACCGGAAGGCCGACTCGGACAACACCGACGACCGGATCAGTGTCGACCTCTCCCGGGCCAGGTTCCTGGCCGATCCGCCGGCGCTGTGGCGCGCCGCGTATGCCGAGGCCGGCCGGGCGATGCGGCACGAGTTCTGGGTCGCCGACATGGCCGATGTCGACTGGGATGGCGCGCTGGCCCAGTACGAGCCGCTGCTCGACCGGATCGCGACGCCCGACGACTTCGCCGACGTGCTGCACGAGGCGGTCGCCGAGCTCGGCAGCTCGCACGCCTACATCGTGCCGGCGGCCGGCTCGGACAGCACCGGGCACGTGGCCGGCCTGCTCGGCGCGGACCTCGAACCCAGCCAGGACGGCTGGCGGGTGACCAGGATCGTGCCGGGTGAGTCGTCGGATCCGCGGGCCAGATCGCCGCTTGCTGCACCCGGCACCCAGATCCAGGCGGGAGACCTGATCATCGCCGTCGACGGGCAGCCGGTCGAGGTCGGCAAGGGGCCAGGGCCGCTGCTCGTCGGCGCGGCGGGCAAGCCGGTCGAGCTCATGCTGCAGCGCGACGGCGAGAGCAAGCCGCGGCGCGCCGTGGTGGTCCCGCTCGGCAATGACGTCCGGCTGCGCTACCAGGACTGGGTCGCTGGCCGCCGTCAGCTGGTCCGCGAGCTCAGCGGCGGCCGGGCCGGCTACCTGCACGTGCCCGACATGGTCAGCGAGGGCTGGTCGGACTTCCACCGCGACCTGCGCGGCGAGATGGATTACAAGGCCCTGATCGTCGACGTGCGCGCGAACCGCGGCGGCCACACCTCGCAGCTGGTGGTCGAGAAGCTCGCCCGGCGGGTCATCGGCTGGGACACGGTGCGTTATGCCAGGGCGGAAAGCTATCCCTCCCAGGCACCGCTCGGCCCGGTAGTCGCGGTGACCGACGAGTGGGCAGGCTCGGACGGCGACATCGTCACCGCCGCCATCCGGTCCCTGAACATCGGCACCGTCGTCGGAGCGCGGACCTGGGGCGGCGTGATCGGCATCTTCGGCTGGCACGAGCTTGTTGACGGCACGCGCATGACCATGCCGAAGGCCTCGTTCTGGTTCAGCGAGTTCGGCTGGGGCGTCGAGAACTACGGCGTCGATCCCGACGTCGAGGTCGTGATGTCACCCGACGACTGGGCATCGGGCACCGATATCCAGCTCGAGCGGGCCGTCCAGCTGGCCATGGAGTCGCTGGCCGAGCACCCGGCCGCCTCGCCGCCCAGCACCGACGGCCGCCCGTCCCGCCGCCGCCCGGCACTCCCAGAGCGCCCCGGCCCCGCCAGTCAGTAGCCGCAGCCCGTTCCAGGCCGCGCCACTGGCGCAGCCCGTTCCGCGCCGCGCCACTCGCGCGTCCATGATCGTGGCGGGTTTTCTTGCGATAACGCGGTCAACCCGCCACGATCATGAAATCGCCGGGAGTGCAGGCGCGGGCCGGGGTTAGAGCGGGGGGTTGTAGCCGCTGATCAGGTGCGTCTGGAGCCAGATCAGGAAGCTCGACCAGGCTCCGGTGACCTCGAGCACGCCGACCGCGATCAGCATCAGCCCGCCGATCCTGGTGACCTGCTTCGCGTGCCTGCGGGCGAAGCCGAAGATGCTCATGCCGCGCTCGACCGCGAAGGCCACGATCAGGAACGGTATGCCGACGCCGAGGCCGTACACGAAGGCCAGGAAAGCGCCCCTGGCTGCGGTACCCGTCGTGAGTCCGAGGGTGAGCACGGCGCCCAGCGTCGGGCCGATGCACGGCGTCCAGCCGAGCCCGAAGAGCACGCCAAGCAGCGGCGCGCCGGCCAGTCCCGCCTTCGGCCGCAGGGACGGCTTGACGATGCGCCCGGAGAAGCTGAACCGGTCGAAGACGCCGGCGAACAGCAGGCCGAGCAAGATGAGCACGACGCCGAGAATCTGGCTCAGGCCCCGCTCGTGATCATGCATCGTCGCGCCGAGCCAGCCGATCGCGGCGCCGTAGACCGCGAAGAGAGCCGAGAAGCCGAGCACGAAGAGCGCGGCGCCGAGAACCGCGGTGCGCCGGCTGGGACCGGGCAGGGGCCGAGCCGGCGCGGGCGCGGCGAGTGCCGTGGCCGTCGGGCCGCCGGACGCGGTTGCCGTCCCGCCACCGGACGCGGCGGACACGCCCGACATGCCCGTGATGTAAGACAGGTAACCCGGCACGAGCGGCAAGACGCACGGCGACAGGAATGTCACGGCTCCCGCAGCCGCAGCGACCGGGATCGCGAGCAGCAGCGGCCCCGAGGAGAC
>JADGPC010000172.1 GCA_017882645.1 Streptosporangiales bacterium
ACCTGGTCGGCGCCGGTGAGCTCGCGGATGAGCAGTGGCGGCGCCGGGCACAGGGCGGCTGCGATGATCATCGGCTAGGCCAGGCCCCTGATCGCGCGGGCTGGCACCGCGTCACCGCGGATCGCGGCCACCATGTCGAGAACCTGCCTGGTCGCCGCGACATGGTGGGCGCGGAAGATCCTGGCGCCCTGCCAGGCGCAGACCGCGGTCGTGGCCAGTGTCCCCGCCAGCCGGTCAGTCAGCGGCAGGTTAAGCGCCTCGCCGATGAAGTCCTTGTTGGACACCGAGACCAGGACCGGCCAACCAGTGGCGGTCATCTCGGTCAGCCTCCTGGTGACCTCCAGCGAATGCCAGGTGTTCTTGCCGAAGTCATGAGCGGCATCGATGACGATCCGCGCCGGGTCGACTCCGGCTGCCAGCGCGCGTCCGGCCAGCTTCTGGGTGTGATCGAGCACGTCGGCCATCACGTCCTGATAGCTGACCCGGAACGGCCTGGTCCTAGGCCGCTGGCCGCCATTATGCGAGCAGACGACGGCCGCTCCGAACTCGGCCGCGACCTCGGCGACCTTGCCGTCCCAGCCGCCCCAGCTGTCGTTGATCAGGTCAGCACCGGCGGCGCACGCCTCGCGGGCGACCTCATGCCGCCAGGTATCGGCGCTGATCACCACGTCCGGGTAGGCACCGCGGACCGACGCGATGAAGCCTGCTGTCCGCCGGATCTCCTCGCTCGCGTCGACTTCCTGGCCCGGTGCCGCGGGAACCCCGCCGATGTCGACGATGTCGGCGCCCTCGGCGATGACCTCGTGGACCCGGTCCATCGCCACGGCCTCATCCCAGGTATCGCCGGGCTGGAAGAACGAATCGGGCGTCCGGTTCACGATCGCCATGACGAGCGGCTGCCCGGGGGCGAAGCTGTGCCCACCCAGCCGCAGATCGGACTGCTCGCCTGGCACTGGCCCCCTTCCGCCCTCAGTCAGCCGGGTCACCGCCAGCTTAACGGTGCGTGGCCGTGCGCAGCGCGGACTGCCCGTACCCGGCCGGTGCTCTCCCACACCGTCGTCCCGCGCACGATCAGCCCCTGGGTGAAGCCGCGGTCCGGATGCAGCAGGCGGCGCAGGCGCGTCAGCCGGCCGACACTCAGTGGTGGCTGCCGGGCCGGGTCGCGAAGAAGAATGCCGGGCCGTCTGGCGTGCCGACTCCGGTCTCGTCGTCGTACCCCCGGGTCGAGTGCAGGGTCGAGGTCTGCACGTCGATGGTCCGGAGCCGGAAGAACGTGCCCTGGCTGGCGTCGATGAAGTTCACGTAGTCCGTGCGGACCTCGGACAGCGGGGCGGCCGGCGCGATGATGTCGTGCAGCGCCCTGGTGCCGAGCATCCGGTAGTACAGCGGGTTGACGAAGCCCAGCGAGTGGTGCGCGAACTGGTCAGCCACGGCCACCACCCCGGCCATCAGCGGCGAGGACAGGCTGGTCCCCCCGATCCGGTACTGATCCCAGTGGGTGCCGTCACCGAACACCTGGGTCTGGCCGACCTCGAAGCCCGTGTTCGGATCTCCCGGCATCGCGATGTCGGGCACGGCCCGCATCGGCGCGGCGCCGTAGTACTCGGAAATGACGGTCGGGACCTGGCCGGCCTGGTAGAAAGGCTGGCTGAACAACTGGCTGGTACCGCCTCCGCCGCCGGAACTGTAGGTGCCTGGCGGGGCCGGGTTCCAGGCCCCGCTGACCAGGCTCGAGTAGGCGCTCTGCCAGCCGTACTCGCCGAGCCAGTCGCCATGGCGGCCGATCAGGACGCTGGTACCGCCGACGCCGGTGACATAGGGGAGGTCGGCCGGGAACTCCACGGTCTTGCGGGACGTGAACTTGCCGCCGGCGGTGTGGTCGCCTGAGTCACCGGAGGCGAAGTTCACCGTGATCCCGGTCAGCGCCGCCTCCAGCGAGAACTGCTGGTAGAAGGTGACGTAATCGGAACCAAGCAGGCTGACGTCGTCGGTGCCGTCGGTCCACGAATTGGTGATGACATCGGCGACGTGATTGTCAATCGCGCTGGCCCATGCGTCGTCCAGCCCGGTGGAGCAGTCCGACGCCCCGACGTACACGATCCTGGCGCCTGGTGCCATCGCGTGAACGGCCTCGACGTCGAGGGTCTCCTCGCCGTACCAGCCCTGCGCGCCGCACTCGCTGACCAGGTCGTAGCCGTCCGCTGCCGGCGTGATCTGGGAGAACTGGCCGGGCCTGAATCCCGGCTGGTGGTGCACCTTGCTGTACTGCTGGGCGTCACCGTAGATCGTCGGCGAGGCATAGGCGTCAGTGATCGCCACCGTGATCCCGCGGCCGTCTACGCCGTGGCGCAGCAGGCTGGTCTCGCCGTAGGCCTGCTGGTACTGCTGCGGCCCATACCCGCAGACTACGTACGGCTGGGCGGCGCCGTAGGCCGGCGGCTGGCCGGTCGCCGTCTTCTGGCTGTAGTAGTCCGAGCACGGCTGAACTCCGTACCTGGCGCCAGGCGGCGGTCCTGGCTCGGTGTCGGCCGGCAGCTTCAGCGCCGAGCCCTGGTCTATTCCGAGCACTCCGGCGATCACGGTCCTGACCGCCGCGGGCGTGCTGGCAGGCAGCGACAGGGGCGTCGCGTTAGCCCGCACCATCGTGCCCAGGTAACGGTAGCTATCGACGCTGGTGGCGAAGGTCTTCTCGACCTGCGCCACCGATCCGCTGGCCGCTACGTACATCCCGCTTGGCAGGGTCTTCGTGACCGTGAAGCCCTGGAAGCGGAGCCAGTGCTGCACGGCGGCGACTGAAGCCCTGGCCGGCGCGTAGTCGGCTCTGAAGGCTGCGCCGGACAGCCAGTGCCCGTAGCTCTTGCTGGTCGGTTCGGAGATGGCTTTCAGGGTGGCGACCGCGCCGGCCTGATTCCGGATGGCGAGCAGCACGCCGAAGTCGATCCGCTGCGCGCCGGGGAGAGCGCCGACTCTGTGGGCCTGGCGCAGCCAGCGCGGGGTACTTCCGGCTATCGGGTGCCGGCCCAGCGGAGCCGACGCGGAGGCCGGCCCGGCCACCAGGGCCAGGCCAGCGACCGTGACGCCGGAGAGCACAGCGGCGGCGACCGCGCGCCGGCCAGCCCGTGGTGATCGCATCGGACCCCCGTTCCGCTAGGAACAACGCCAAGGCGCGTGTCCCGACAAAACCAGCAAACACTTCCGTTTCGGACTCGTCAAGAGAGTCAGACCAGGACCTGGCAGCCCCGGGCTCCGGCAGCTCCTGGGGTCCCGCAGCTCCGGTCAGATAATTTCCTAGTTAACCTATCATTTTAAATGACTTTCTTGTTACGGTCAGCCGGAAGCCGACCGCCAGGTTCGCGGCCGGCCCGCCCGCAGAGGAACAAAAGGGAAGGTCTAGCTCCCCATGCACAGCAAGCACTACGCCCGCACCGTGAAAAACCGACACCGGCGCCTGACCCGCCTTGCCGCCGGCAGCGGCGCCGCGCTGGGAGTCCTGTCTCTCGCGCTCGCGGCCGCCGGACCTGCCGGTGCGGCTACAGCCGACCCCCCGACCGCACCGCCGCCGGTCACGATCCTGACGTCCGGGGCTGGCCATCACGGCGGCGACATCTTCATCTCCCCGTTCGGTGACGCGAGCACGTACGCCAACGGCCCGGAAATCCTCAGCCCGAGCGGCGGCGTGATCTGGTTCCACGCCGTGCCGGCCGGCCAGGAGGCTTCGGACTTCCGCGCGCAGGTTTACCGCGGCCACCGCGTCCTCACCTGGTGGCAGGGCACCGGCCTCGGCGGCCTGGCCAGCGGGTCTGACTACATCTTCAACTCCCGTTACCAGCAGATCGCGATGGTGAACGCGGGCAACGGGTACAGCGCCGACGGCCACGAGTTCCTGATCACGCCGTGGAACACCGCGCTGATCCTGGCCTACACGACCGCGACCGCCGACCTGACCTCGATCGGCGGCCCGGCCAGCCAGACGGTCATCGACGGCATCGTCCAGGAGGTCGACATCCGCACCGGCCAGGTCCTGTTCCAGTGGAACAGCGCCGACCATGTCCCCTACAGCGACAGCGAGCAGCCGCTGCCCGCGTCGGCCAGCACCCCGTGGGACTGGTTCCACATCAATGCCTTGCACCTGGCGCGGGACGGCAACCTGCTGATCGACGCGCGGAACACCTGGACGGCCTACAAGGTGAACCGGCACACCGGCGGCATCATCTGGCAGCTGGGCGGCAAGCACAGCAGCTTCACCCTCCAGGCGGCCAACGGCCAGGCGCTGGACAACGCGGGCGAGCTGTTCGCCTGGCAGCACGACCCCAATCAGGTCGGGCCCGACCTCTACACCTTCTTCGACAACGAGTCATCGGGCACGCCCCAGCTGCCGTACAGCCGGGCGATCGTGGTCCGGCTGGACGAGCGCTCCAGGACGGCCACCCTCGTCCGCTCGTACAACCAGCCGGAGGGCCTGTCGGCGCCGTCGCAGGGCAACGCACAGACGCTGCCCGACGGTGACGCGTTTGTCGGCTGGGGCTCGCTGCCGTACTTCTCCGAGTTCAGCCCGGCCGGAGGCCTGCTGTTCAACGCCGAGTTCCCGGCCGGCGTGAACAGCTACCGGGCCTACCGGCTGCCCTGGCCCGACGGCGGCGGCCAGTACCGCCGCTAGCGGCAAGGACCGGGCGGGCCGCCACCATGGCGGCCCGCCCGCCGGATCCGGCTAGACCTGACCGGGGAAGAAGCCGTGGCGGGCGAGGGGCTCGGTGATCTGCTGCTCCTCATAGGACAGGTGCGAGCCCAGGGTGTCGCTCAGCGCGTCGACCGCCGCCTGCAACTCGGTGAAGTCACCCGGCTGGCGGACTAGGTTCACCAGGGCCCGGTCGACGTCCTGCACCACTTCGTGGATGATGACGTGCTCCTGCTCGAGCCGGTCGATGACCGGGACCAGGCCGGGATCGGCCCGCCGCAGATGCGGGAAGACCGCCCGGTCCTCGAGCCCGTGGTGCTGCGTGATCATGCTGCAGTAAGCGGCGCAGTAGGCGCCGAGCGTCCAGTTGTTCTGCCGCAAGGTCATCTCGTTCAGCACGGCTCTCGCCCGGCCGGCGCTCATGCTGCCCTGCTGCACCTGCTGGAGCAGGTCGCGGACCTGGCTCAGCTCCTGCCTGAGGTGATCGTGGACGTCGGCCAGATGGCGGCCGACGGCCCTCCCCCGGCTGGTGTAGACGTAACCATCCGGGGCCGGCGGCGCCACCGGGCGGGTTGCGGAGTCCCATCGCCCGTGACTGTCCGGTCCGCCGCCTGAGTCACGAGCGCCCGCCGCGGAAGCGACCGCTGAGCCGTCACCGGAGCGCAGGCCGGCGCTGTCAGCGGAGCGCAGGCCGGCGCTGTCAGCGGACTTGGCCTGTGCCCCGGGTTCGGCCCGCTCGGCCGCGACAAGCTCGCGCACCGCGGGCGCCACCTCCTGCCCGAAGCGCTGGATCGCCTCCGGATCGTCGCCCGCCAGGATGAAGGCCGAGATGCCGAAGTCCAGCGCCAGGCCAGCGAGTTCCTCCGCCCACTGGCTGGCCGGCCCGGTGAGCAGGCCGGTCCCGGACCGTGCGAACTCACCGGAAATGTTCAGCAGCCTGCGCACCGAACGGGGATCCCGTCCGGCCTCGGCGGCACCGGCGTCGATCCGCGCGTTGGAGTCGGCCAGGTCGGCAACGCCGCCGGGCAGGTACGACAGGCTCGGCAGCCAGCCATCGGCGGTGCCGCCGATCAGGCCGAGCATGCGCGGCTTGTAACCGCCGACCCAGATGCCGATCGGATGCGCGGGAGCCGGGCCGCGCTTGGCACCGGCCACCCGGTAGTGGGCGCCGTCCACCCGGACACCGCCGCGCTCGCCCGCCGCCCACACCTCGCGGATGATCGTGATCGCCTCGCCGAGCGCCCCGACCGCTTCCCCGGGGGTCAGCCGCCGCCCGCCGGACGCTTCGATCGCGTCCCAGAAGGCGCCCGCGCCGAGGCCGAGCTCGACCCGCCCGCCGCTGAGCAGGTCGAGGCTGGCGGCACTGCGGGCGAGGACGACTGGCTGGCGCAGCGGCAGGTTGATCACGTTCGCGGCCAGCCGGACACTGGTCGTCGCAGCGGCGACGTAGGACAGCAGCGTCCACGTGTCGAGGAAAGCGGGCAGGTAAGGATGATCCTGGAAAGTCACCAGGTCCAGTCCGGCTTCCTCGGACAGCTGCGCGAGCGCGACCACGTGCCCCGGATTCCCGGCGGCCGGGGTGATGAAGCTGCCGAACAGCAGCTCGTGCCCGTAGTCGGTCATGAGGTCCTTCCGCTCCTGGTGAGTCCGCGCCACGTTGCGCGGCCGCCGGTACCCACGCAGCATACCGGATTAAGTTGAATGCTCAACAGTCAGGCCCAGCACCCGGCCATCCGCTGCCGGCCTGACAAAACTGTTACTGTTCGGGCGTGGCAGGCTACAGCGGCGATATCGGCGAGCAGAATGCCCTGACCTCCTACCGGGACCTGCGCAGGGGTATCGGCATTCTCGGCCTCGTGCTGCCCTTCGCGCTGGTCATCGGGAACCACGGGCTGGAACGGTCGATCAGCGCCTACTACTACACCGACATGCGGAACTGGTTCGTAGGGACCATGTGGGCAACCGGCTTCTTCCTGATCTTCTACCGGTACGGCAAGCCGGACACCGTCCTGAGCAGCGTTGCCGGCGTCCTGGCCATTCTGGTCGCCCTCTTCCCGACGACCCCGGAGGAGCTGAATCCGCCCACCCATCAGGTGGTGATCGGAGCGTTCCACCTGGCCTTCGCCGGTAGCTTCCTGCTGCTGCTGGCCTACTTCTGCCTCTTCCTGTTCACCAGGTCCGATGTCAGCCCGCCGGAGATGACCAGCCGGAAGAAACTGCGCAACAGGATCTACCGCGGCTGCGGCGTCGCGATCGTCGTCGGAGTCGTTGTCGCGGCCCTGTTCGAGTGGCTGACCTCGAACGCGTTCCGCGATGCCTGGCACCCGGTGTTCTGGGGCGAGGCGGTCGCGGTGGTCGCATTCGGCACTGCCTGGCTGATCAAGGGCGAGACCTTGTTCGCTGACCGGCCGGCCGAGCCGCCGCCGCTGCGGCTGGCCGTCTGAGGCTGCCAGCCAGCCAGGCGGTCCTGCCGACACCAGTCCCGGGCCGAACCGGGTTCCGGCAGCCGCCCCGGGCACGCTTATCGGTAACCGATGTGTTACGGTAGCCCGGTCGTTACCAAAGGAGGCCGGATGACGCAGTCACCTGCCCCGGGGGATCCGTTCGGCGCGCTAGGCGACCCGAACAGGCGCGAGATCCTGCGCCTGCTCGCGGCCGGCGGCAAGCCGGTCACCGAGCTCGCCGCGGCGCTGCCGATCAGCAGGCCGGCCGTCTCCCGTCATCTGCGCCTGCTGAAGGAGGCGGGGATGGTGGCCGAGGAGGCCAGCGGAACCCGCCGGATCTATCACCTGCGCCACGACGGGATGCACGCCATCCAGGCTTACCTGGAGCACGTCTGGGGTGACGCGGCCGCGCGGTTCAGGCTGCTGGCCGAGAACACCGACGATCCGGAGCGGTCGTGACCGAGCCGCTGCGGATGTCCTTCGACGTCGACTGCTCGGCGGAGCACGCGTTCAGCGTCTGGACCGCGAAGATCGGCACCTGGTGGCCGCCCGACCACACGGTCACCGGGCACGCCGAGGCCGTCGTCCTGCAGGGTGACGTCGGCGGGCGGATCTACGAGCGCACGGCCGATGGCGCCGAGCACGACTGGGGCGAGGTGACCGTCTGGCAGCCCCCGACCAGGCTGTCGTACCTGTGGCACCTCGGGCTGGACCGGTCCGACGCCACCGAGGTCGACATCCGCTTTATCGCCCAGGGCCAGGCGGCGACCCGGGTCGAGATCGAGCACCGGGGGTGGGAACGCCTGGCCGACGCGGGCGAGCAGCGGCGCGACCGGAACCGGGCCGGCTGGCAGGGCGTGCTCCCCCACTTCATGGCCGCGATCAGGGAAATGGCCGCGATCAAGGAAGGAGAACTGTGATGGCCGCAGGGACCAGGCAGGAACCGTGGGAGCTTAAGACTCCGCCCGGCAGCTCGGGGTACACCATGTACGCCGACGAGGAGGCAGATCCTCCGGCGCTGGTCTGCCAGGTCGGCTCGACGACGCTGAAGTACCACCTGAGCGCGATCACTGACCTGCACGCCTGGCTGGCCGAGCAGGGCGGCTGGGTGGCTCTCGGAGCCGCTGACGAGAAGAAGCCCGCTGCCGGCGGCACGGTCGAGGCCTGGGGCCGCTCGCCGGACAACCCGGTCGGCGGCTGGTACGGGCTGCGCAACGGCTACCGCGGCCGGTTCGGCATGTACCTGCCCCCCCTGCTCGAGAAACTCGGCCTGGCCGAGCTGACCCACGACCCGCGCAACAACAAGATGCGAGCCATCTGAGGAGCTGACGATGACCGTCGCGAAGGTAATCAGGTACCGGACGAAGCCGGAGTGCGCCGAGGAGAACGAGCGGCTGATCCGCCAGGTATTCGCCGAACTGGCCGAGCAGCACCCCGACGGGATCCGGTACGCGGCCTTCCGCCTCGACGACGGGGTGAGCTTCGTGCACGTAGCCCTGGTCGACGGCGAGGAGAACCCGCTGACGAAGTCGGCTGCATTCGGCGAGTTCTCAGCCGGGGTCAAGGACCGCTGCGCGGAAGGCCCGATCCCGGCTGACGCGACGGTCGTGGGCTCCTACCGGCTGCCCGCCGGCTGATCCGTCACGGCTGAGCTGGTCACGGCTGATCCGTCACGGCTGAGCTGGTCACGGCTGAGCTGGTCACGGCTGCGGGTCAGGTGCGCCGCTGCCAGTGCGGCTCGCGCTTGTCGAGGAAGGCCCGCATGAACTCGCGCGCGTCGGGCAGCTGGCTGGTGGCGGCCATGACCTCGATCGCATAGGCGTACGCCTTGGCCTGGTCGAGGTCGATCTGGGCGTAGAGCGCCTGCTTGCCGATCCCCTTGCTCTGCGCCGATCCCCTGGTGACGCGCTTGAGCAGGTCGTAGACGGCCGAGTCGAGCTGATCGGCGGGCACGACCTGGTTGACCAGCCCCCAGTCGAGCGCCGTCTGCGCGTCAATGGCGTCGCCGGACAGGGCCAGCTCGGCCGCCCGCTTGCGCCCGACGTTCCTGGCGATCGCGACCATCGGCGTGTGGCAGAACCAGCCGCCCTTGCCGCCCGGAGCGGCGAACCCGGCCCCCGCGCTGGCCACCGCCAGGTCGGCGGAGGCGACCAGCTGGCAGCCAGCCGCGGTGGCCAGGCCGTGCACCCGCGCCACCACCGGCTGGGGCACCTGCTGGATGAGCGTCATCAGCTCCGTGCAGGTCACGAGCAGGGACCGGACCGCTGCGAGATCGGCATCGGCGACATCGGCGAGGTCGTGGCCAGCGCTGAACACCGGTCCGTTGCCCGCCAGCACGATGCCCAGCGCGTCGCTCTCCCCGATCTGCGCGAACGCTGTGATCAGCTCGCGCATGTGGGCCAGGGACAGCGCGTTACGCCGCTGCGGCCGGTTCATCGTCACGGTGGCGAACTCGCCGGACCAGTCGACCAGGATGTGCTCGAACTCCATCACTGCCTCCTCCGCACTAACCGCAGCCTACGTCGCCACCATGCGGCGCCTGCTCGCACGGCCCGTCGTATCGGTCGGACAGCGCATACCGGAGCAGGACGACGTCTTCGGTCTTGGTGACCTCAGCCAGCCGAGCGCAGTGGCCTGGGTTCCACGGGAAGTCGCCGCCGCGAACGAAGCGCGGGGCTCGCATGTCCCCGACGAAGAACGGGGCGATCACCAGGTGCAGTTCATCAGCCAAGGTGACGGGGATTCCGTCTGGGCAGGCCCGAAGGTTGGTGACGCAGCCTTGATCCCGGTCAGGGCCTGGGTCAGATATCTTCTGCCGCCACGATTCCCTCGCATAGGTGCGCAGCCGGCGCGTGACGGTCCGGTAGGGGCCGTCGCGACGCCCGCCTCCACCCGCAGGGAGTCGAGCTTGCTGACCGGCTCGATGATCCGGACCAGCACCAGCTGGGCATGGACCTCGTCGCTGCCGGCGTTCCGTCAGCCACAGTTCGCTGGCAGTATCGGTACCCTGCGACGGCTCTGGAATGAAGAGGCGGTCTGGCTGGCTGTGGGTCACGCCTGGGCAGGTCAGCGTGCAGAGTGCGCCGCGGACGTAACCGGGCGAGTTCCTGGAAAGGGATCCGATCTTGGCGATGCCTGCGGATGGTCATGTTCACAGCGAGTGGTCCTGGGATGCGGTCGACGGGTCTATGGAGCAGACATGTGCCCGGGCGGTAGCCATGGGCCTTCCCGCGGTCGCGTTCACCGAGCACGCGGACTACACGCCCTGGACAGTCCTGGACAGCGGTCCCGACGCGGATGAGCATCTCACAGCGCTTGCCACGGCGGAGGGATCGCTGACCCCGCCAGAACTGGATCTCGACGGATACCTGGAGTGCTTGCAGCGGTGCCGCGACCAGTTCCCGGACCTTCACATCATCAGCGGAGTGGAACTGGGCGAACCACATTGGCACGGCACTGCCGCAGCGAGGCTGCTGCACGCCGGACAGTTCGACCGGGTGCTCGGTTCGCTGCACTGCCTGCCATTTGGTCAGCCGATCCTGTACCAGCACCGGCCAGCGGGCGATGTCGTCCGGGAGTACCTGGCCGAGATACCCCGGCTGATCGAAGGCTCGGACGCCTTCTCCGTGCTTGCTCACATCGACTACCCCTTGCGTTGCTGGCCAGCGGGGGCCGGGCCGTTCGATATCAGCGGGTTCCAGGGTGAGTTCCGTCACGCCTTGCGGGCGCTTGCCCGCAGCGGCCGGGCACTGGAGATCAACACCAGCGGGCCGCTCCACCCGGAGATTGTCCGTTGGTGGCGCGAAGCAGGCGGAAGAGCGGTCACGTTTGGAAGTGACGCGCACGACCCGACTCGGATCGCGTTTCGCTTCGCCGAGGCAGCGGCTATGGCTGATGCCAGCGGTTTCCGGCCCGGCCGTCATCACTGCGACTACTGGAGATATCCCGGACATGTGCACTTTCGGAAGGATGGGCGAAATGCGGGGCCCATCTCCAGCGACGTGCGATCTCAGCACGCCGCTGGCTAACCACGAAAGCGCACACACCGGGCACGGGGAGGCAGCTTGGTGAGACGCCCGCCGGGGCGACGAAGCCGTGCTCGCGGAACTTCCGGTAGATGGTCGCCGGGACGTACCGAGCGCCTCGGCAGCCTCCAGCTCCACCTCGTCATGAGCTGACCCGAAGTGCTCGATCGGCCGTCGCACCCGAAGTGGTCTTCACCGTCCGAAGATACGGCGATATTGGCCAGCCTGGGCCCGCGCCTAGTGCGCAACTTCAGCGATCACCAACAGCGAACCCGCAAGTCAGCGACGCGCAGAAATGATCAAGGCCAGATTGTGGCCGAAGTCGGGTTTGAGACTGCCAATAAGCTGCTCGGGAAGCTCGGATTCGTGCCGCGCAGCTACCAGGAGAACAAGCGCACCAGCTTCGTGCTCGACGGGGCGCGCTTAGAGATCGATGAATGGCCTGTCATGCCACCGTACCTGGAGATCGAAACTGACTCGCGCGAGGAGGTGCTGCGGACAGCAGCACTGCTTGGCTACGGCGAACCCCGACCTGACTGGAGAACACCGTCAACGTCTACGCCGCCACGGCATCGACCTAATGACCTGCGCCCGGCTGAGTTCCGATGACCGCGAACCGGCATCGCGTAAAGCGGCTCCGAAGCTGTGGGGATAACTAGTTCACGTCCGCCGGATCATTAGCGTTCGCGTATGCCGCTTTGGTCGGACGTGCGACATGTCCCGCAGCGCGGTAGCTCATGAACCAAGTTCGGAGGCTCCCCGGTCAGTTGACTTCCGTGATCACGGAAGCCTTTCGGTCGAATCGGCCGAGAAACTTCCGTGATCATGGAGGGGCGAGCTCTGCCGCGGGGCGCAGCGCGGCGCTTTAGGTTTCTGACAGGTTGTAGCGGCCGCCGATGACGAAGCCGCGCAGGCCGAGCAGCGGCCCGCTGCCGCGCTCGGCACCGCGCTCGATCGCGTGCCTGGCGCCGAGGACGAGCACCTGATCGCGCACCCGCCAGTGCGGCGGGACGATGATCATCACCGTGGCCGCCGCCGCGCGCACCGTCAGGGTGACCTCGTCCCGGGTCGGCGTGGCGGCTCGCAGGTTGAGATCGAGCCGGCCGAAGACGACGGTCGCGTCGCAGAACCGCCCGATCGTGAACCGGCCCGCCCGCTGCACCCGCGCGCCGATCACCAGGCAGCGGTGCGGGTCAAGGGCGCGGAAGGGCGCGGAAGAGCGCGGCGCGGCGGGCGGGCCGGGACGGCAGGTCGGCGACGACCGGCGCCACCTGATCGGCCGTGGTCGCCGCGAACATGGCGTCGAGCCTGGCATGGTGATCGGAAAGCGAGAGCCGGCCGGACGCGACGGCGTCGGCCAGGGCCCCGGCCGCGCGCGCACAGCCCGAGCCAGCCGCCGTGCCCGGGCGTCAGCTGAGCCTTCTGAGCCCTTTAAGCACCCGCTTCAGCGACTCCGCGGGCAGCGCGGCGAACTGACTGGCGCCGTCGTTCCACGCCGGCCCCCTTCCGGCCCGGCACGGGAGGCTGCCCGCGTGGACGAGGCCTGCGGCCATATCGAAACTCGCCATCCGGTCGGCCTGGCCGGCCGCCTCGGCCTGTACCGCGTGCAGGGGCAGGCGGCAGAAGGATTGCGCCCAGTGCGTTCTCGCCGACTCGAATCTGATCCCCGCCAAGACGGACTCCTCGCTGAGCGGAACGGTCAGGACCGTCACCGCGTCAACCACGATCGATCGCAAAATGGCCTGCAGCTGGTCGACCGCCAGATAGCCGTGCCGGAGCAGCATGGTGCCCAGATCGCGGTCCGGCCGGTCCTCGCCGTCAAGCAGGGCCCGCACCTGCGCGGTCGGCTGGAGGACGCCGTACAGGCGGGCCATCAGATCGGGACTCCATGAGGCCCGGGCGAAGGTGATGTGGCCCTGATCGACGTAGATGGCCCCGTCGGGATGCCCATCGATCTCCAGGACGCCGGTCACGTTCTTGCGGGCGAGTCCCTCGAGCACGGCGGCCAGCCTGGGGCCCGCTCGGTCGCCTGATCCGGCCAGTCGAGATCACCCCTCTGCCAGGCCGCAAGCCGCCCCTCCGGCGACCTGACCAGCCAACTGCGATC
Organism: Streptosporangiales bacterium; assembly: GCA_017882645.1. Lineage (GTDB taxonomy): Bacteria > Actinomycetota > Actinomycetes > Streptosporangiales > Streptosporangiaceae > Chersky-822. The sequence continues at coordinate 13,252 of JADGPC010000172.1, forward strand.
CGATGGGACATCAACGCCACAGGTCACCAACGTCGCAGGTCACCCGGTGTAACGGAAACTCCCGGCAGGCTACTTTGCGCCCACGGTGGTTGCAAGCAGCGCGCAGCGGCGAGTCGGGATCAGCCAGCCGGTCCGGTCATCAGGACCACGGTCGCCGAGTGCCGCTGGCCGCTGTGGTCAATCCAGCCGATGCCGACCCGGTCGCCGGGGTGATGCCGCTCCAGCGTCGCCTGGAGCTCGAGCGGCGATCGCACCCGGCGGCCGCCTGCCTCAACGATCACGTCACCGGCTGCCAGTCCGGCCCGGCTGGCCGGGGACTGGGCGAAGACCCCGGAGACGGCGACGCCGCCGGCCGGCCCGCCCTGCGCTCGCGCCTGGCTGGCGGGCCTGACCGCCACGCCGAGGAAACCGGTCGCGCCGATGTGCACGGTCGCCGAGCTCGCCCCGGCCTCGATCTGCCGGGCGATGGCGAGCGCGTAGTTGATCGGGATCGCGAAGGCCGTCGTCTGCCCGCGGAGCCGGAATCCGGCTGAGGCAGCCGTGTTCATGCCGACTACCCGCCCGGTGCTGGCGACCAGCGGGCCGCCCGAGTCGCCCGGCTTGATCGGCGCGTCATGACTGATCAGTCCGCTCAGCTTCTCCGTCGTGCCCGCCAGCCCGTCGGACGCCGTGACCTTGGCGTCCACGCTGACGATCCGGCCTATCACCACCGACGGCGTGCCGCCCCTGCCGCCCGCGTTTCCGATGCCGGTTACCTGCTGGCCGACGGCGGCAGCGGCCGAGTTGCCCGTCCGCACCGTGCGCAGTCCCGACGCGTCCCGCAGCTGGAGCAGGGCGACGTCGTGGCTGCGGTCATACCCGAGCACGGAGGCCCGGTAGGTGCGCCCGTTGCCGATGTCGGTGACCCTGATCGAGGTGGCGCCCTCGATCACGTGGTTGTTGGTCAGCACCTCCCCGGACCGCGTCAGGACCATCCCGGTGCCAGCGGCCTGCGCCTGCTGGTAGTTGAGGGTGGTGACAATGTCGACCAGGCCGGGATCCACGCGGCTGGGGATGCTGCCGTGCGCCGACGCGGCGTGCCCGGGCGCCACGGCCGGGGCCGGTGAATTCTGCAGCCCCCAGATGCTGGCCAGCGCGATCACGGCGAGGTAGAACGCGGCGAGGAGGCTGCGGCGCCCGCGGCGGCGCGCACGGCCGGGCCGGACCCGGCCGCGGAAGGGAGCCTGGCCTGCCGGACGGCCCGGCTCCGGCCAGGCCAGCGGGCTAGCCGCGCCAGGGGAAGCCGGACCAGATCCCGTTCCGGGCGGCGGGTCGTAGCTGCTGGTCATGCGATCGGCTCCCTCAGCGCGCAGCCACTGGCTCGATCCGGTGTTCATCGGTGCGGTGTTCATCGGTGCGGTGTTCATCGGTGCGGTGTTCATCGGTGCGGTGTTCATCGGTGCGGTGTTCGTTGATGCGGGCCATCATCGGTCACGGACCTGAACGCAGCCCGAAAGCGGCTGGCTCATCCCTTGCCCACCCCGTTCGCCGACGACGGGCAGACCGAGTTCCTGGGCGGGACCACCTGGTGCAGCACCGGTGCGGACGGGCAGGTGCGCTGGCCCGCGGTGATGAATCCGAGCGCGATGATCGCGACCATGAGGGTGGCGACCAGCACGATCGGAACGGCGGCCGATGCTCCGGCCCTGCGAGCCGACCTGCGAAGCGCGCCGGCTGCCTTGCTGCGGCCGCGCGCCAGCCGCTCGGTCCGCGGCGGGCCATCGTCCCTGGTCAGCCGGGTGAAGATGGCGAACATGCAGGCCAGGCGGGGATCACGTGTTTCCAGCGCCCGGTCCATGCCGTTCAGGAGTGATTGCTGGTACGTTGGCAAGCTCACGCGCGGCCAACTGCCCAGGAATGACCCGGCCAAACTCCCGCGAGCCTGGCCGGGACGGGCACCAGCCCGGACCGTTACCAGCGGTACCAGCGGCGGCGGCGCGACCGGCCGGCGCCCTCGCCCAGCCGCAGCACGAAGCCGAGCAGCCAGATAACGAGCGCGATCAGCGCGATCCACCACAAGAAATGCAGGCCGAAGCCGAGCAGCGCGAGAACGACGATGACAATGAGCGCGATAAGGACTACTGGCATCTGAAAGTACCCCTCTCCGGGTTATCAGCAGCGCAGCTACCCTCGTCATTGGCGCTAAACCCGGATCGGGGTTCCGAAACCGCGCAGCCAGGGCGCAGCGGGCAACCTGGCCAGGCCGGCCACCGGGCAGCTCAGTGCCGTACTTCCTCGGGAGTCTCGTACCAGCGGACCCGCTCCCCGATCCGGCTGCGCATCTTCCATCCGCGGGTCTTCGGCGCGCCGGCGATTGCGGCCTGAATCGCGCGGACCTGGGCGCCGGCATCGTGCGCCGCGCCGGGCAGCGGCTGCCGCTCCCACAGCTCAGCGACCTTGGCCAGGTTCCCCTCGACCGTGTGGCAGAAGCCCCATTCCGCCCCGAGTACGGCTGTCAGCCTCGGCAGGCTGATCGTCTCGCTGTCCGAGTCGGAGTCCGATACGGCGTGGTCGGCCAGCAGGCAGAGCGTGTCGCCGAGGTCCTTGCTGTTGACATGGAAGACCTGGAGCTTGGTCAGCAGCAGGTCAGCCAGGCTGACCGACGGCGCGGGGCCGCTCAGCCGGCCGCGCAGATCGAGGTTGTGCGACATGGCGAGCCCGTCGATGACGATGTCGATGGACCACCGTCCGTCGGGTGCTCCGTAATAGAGCCTGGTCGCCCCGTGCAGGCCGTTGAAGAACTTGTCGGGCAGGTATCCGCGTGCCTCGATCAGCGCGCGGAACCTGGGGCTGTCCGCCTTGGCGACGACGAAGTCCAGGTCGTTGTACGGGCGGGCGTAAGGCCCTGCCCGCACGGCCGGGCAGCGCAGCCAGATGGCGAGCCCGCCCAGCAGCCGTGCCGCGATCTGCTGGGCCAGTACGGCGCGGCCGAGGCTGCCGGCCTCGTCCCGGATATCGCCCAGGATTGTCTCCGGCGGCTGAGCAGAAGTCCCGGTCATTCAGGCGGGAGCTCCTTGTAAACGAAGTCGATGTTCACGCCCTGCCGCATCCGCAGGTATCGCGGCAGGTAGTAGATGATCAGCCCGATCACGATGAGCGACGCCAGGAAGGTCGGGATCCACCAGATGTGGCTTGAGTCGCCGCTCATGACCAGCGCCGGGTACTTCAGCGAGATGTAGATCATGACCAGGAACTCGACGATCGACAGGCCGCCGACGATGTAAAGCACCGGCACGCCCAGCAGGTTCACGTTCGCGGGCGAGGCCTGGTACAGGTCGGGCCGCCGCCTGGGCAGCGCGATGGCCGCGGCCCCGACGATGATGACGGCGAGCGCTCCGGCCAGCACGATGAGCCCGAGCACGAGCTGGAACGCACTTGAGTAGACGCTCCAGATCACCACCGCCGCGATGATCCCGTTGGCAACGAGGATGGCCGGGATCGGCGAGTGCGTCCGCTCATTGACGCTGGCCAGCCGTTCCGGCATCAGCCGGTCGAACGACCACGCGAAGAACGACCTGATCGGCATGTAGGTGTTGGCGATCATGGACGGCAGCGACCAGAACAGGAACGACCCGAGCAGCAGCACGGTGAGGACCGGCGTGTTGTAGACCAGCGCGGCGAGGAACTGGAAGAACGGGATCGCCGGGATCGCGTAGGCCGGGCTCGGGGTGTTGAGCGCGTAGATGAAGTTGTAGCCGAGGAGCTGGAACAGCAGCTCGGAGCCGAGGATCAGCAGCGCGCAGTCCCAGATCAGCGCGCCGAACATGATGCTGAGCTGGCGGCGGCGGTTGGACGCGCTTTTCAGCTCGCCCGACATGTAGACCGACCAGAAGTTCCACATCATGAAGCCCTGGATCGAGAACAGCGTCGGCAGCGTCGCGTTCAGGTCGCTCAGGTGCGGCGCCGCGCCCTGGGCGTGTGCCTTGGCGATCACCGCCTCGTAGGTGCCGCCGCCGAACTTGGCGTTGACGCTGTCGAAGTGCGCGATGAAGCCGGTCTTCGAGCCGATCGCCAGCACGACGAACGCCAGCAGGGTGCCGGCCATCGCGATGATGAACGCGCCGTTCTGCCAGCGGAACGTGGCCTTCGTCCCGCGGATCAGGATCAGCGTCTGGAGCAAGACCATGGCCAGCGAGGCGATCAGGATCCAGGTCTTGTCGGTCTGGAAGGACGTTCCCCAGCTCACGAATGTGTGGTTGCTGGTCAGCGTCCCGAGCGCGACCAGCGCCGGGCCGAGCGCGAAGAGGGCGAAGAACTTGGCGAAGAACGCCGCGCCGAACAGCCCGCCGAAGATCATCGCCACATTGGAGATCAGCGCGAGCGGCGGGGACAGCACCCGGCTGACCCAGACGTAGTCACCGCCGACCCGCGGCATGCTCGCCGCCAGCAGCGCGAACATGATCAGGACGGGGATGTTGATGATCAGCGTGATGCCGAGCACGCCTGCCACATCGGCACCGGGAAAGGCGACCAGCGTGAAGAAGATGGAGTAGGCGATCGTCGAGCCGATCGGCGCGGAAATGACCGCGTTGAAGATCGTCGCGTCGACCGCGGACGCCTCGCGCACCAGCCCGGTGCTGTTCCGGACGAACAGATTGCCCGCTCGAGTCCCAGTAGTCACCGCAGCACCGGCCTTAACTCGTGCCGACCAAGCCCCTTACCTCGGAGGAAACACCCGTCTGCCTGGAATGTCAAGAATCCGAATGAAACAACAGAAACATTGGCCACTGTGCCTGCCAGGATTATTATGCCCGCATGTGGATGCCGCGATGACCCGGCGACTGGCTGACCTGTTCGGCGCCAGCAAGCCGATCATCGCCATGGTCCACCTGCCCGCATTGCCCGGCCGGCCGCGGCACGACAAGCGGGCCGGGATGCCCAGGCTGGTCGAGTCCGTCGCGCGGGACCTGGCTGCGCTCCAGGCGGCCGGCGTGGACGGGCTGCTCTTCTGCAACGAGGCCGACCTGCCCTACCAGCTGGCCACGGGCCCGGAGATCGCGGCCGGCCTGGCCGCGGTGATCGGAGCAGTGCGCACCCAGATCGCGGTGCCGTTCGGCGTCAACATCGTCTGGGACCCGGTCGCCAGCCTCGCGGTGGCAGCCGCCACCGGCGCCTGTTTCGTCCGGGAGGTCTTCACCGGCGTGTACGAGAGCGACCTGGGCATCATGCAGCCGGACCTCGGGTCGATCGCGGCTTACCGGGAGCAGATCGGGGCCGGCCAGGTGGCCCTGTTCGGCAACATAACGCCGGAGTTCGCCAGCACGATCGGGCAGCGCAGCGTCGCCGATCGGGCCCGCAGCGCGGCCTACCTCGGCGTCGACGTGATCCTGATCAGCGGCCAGATCACCGGCATGCCGCTGGACCTCGGCGAGCTGGCGGCGGCCAAGGCAGCGGTACCCGGCGTCCCGGTGCTGGCCAACACCGGCACCAGGGCCGACACGATCGCCCGGATCCTGTCGATCGCTGATGGCGCGATCGTCGGGACCAGCCTGAAGACAGACGGGCAGACCTTCAGCGCCGTCGATCCCGGCCGGGCGGCCCGGTTCATGGACGCTGCTCGGGCGGCACGCGAGCGGCCGGCCCCCGGATAGCCAGGGTGTCGGCGGAGCACAGGACTGCGGCAGCCGGGAGGCGCGGATGGCCAGGACGACGATCTACTTCGTGACCGACCTGCACGGCTCAAGCCTGTGCTTCCGCAAGTTCGTCAACGCCGCGCCGATCTACGGCGCCGACGTCATGGTGCTGGGCGGCGACGTCGCGGGCAAGGCGATCCAGCAGATCGTGCACCAGCCTGGCGACCGCTGGCAGTCCAGGTTCATCGGCACCGACTACCTGGTCGAGGACGGTCCCGAGCTGGCCCGGCTCGAGAAGCTGATCGCCGACCACGGTTACTATCCGTACCGGGCCGAGCCAGGCGAGCTCGAGGCCCTGCACGACGAGGGGAAGCTGGATGGCCTGTTCCTGCGGCTGATGCGCGAGCGGCTGGCCGAGTGGCTGCAGATCGCCGACGAGCGGCTGCGGCCGCGCGGCACCCCGGTCTACTTCATGCTCGGCAACGACGATCCGGCCGAGCTGGCCGAGATGCTGGACGACGCGCCGTGGGGCACGCACTGCGAGGGCAAGGTGCTGTGGATCGACGACCGGCACGAGATGATCAGCTGGGGATACTCGAACGTGACGCCCTGGCATACCTACCGTGAGCAGGACGAGGACAAGCTGCTCGCCTCGATCACCGAGATCGCCGACCAGGTCACCAGGCCCGAGATGGCCATCTACAACCTGCACGTGCCGCCGCTGGGCACACAGCTGGACGACGCGCCGAAGCTGGACGAGAACCTGGTCGTCCAGGCCGTTCTCGGCCAGGTGCAGTACGCCGCCGTCGGGAGCAGCGCGGTCCGGGCGCTCGAGCAGGAGCGCCAGCCCCTGATCGGCCTGCACGGCCACATCCACGAGTCGTCCGGAATCCGCCGGCTGGGCCGGACGATGATCATCAATCCGGGCAGCGACTACTCGACCGGCGCGCTCAACGGAGCCCTGATCACGCTCGACAAGGAGAAGATCAAGGGTCATCAGCTTGTCCGCGGCTAGCGGCGCCGACGAGGTCCTGGTCGCGGTCGACGTCGGGACCTCGGGAGCCAGGGCGGCGGCCTTCGACCTCGCCGGGCGGCCCGTCGGGCAGGCGCGCCGGCCGTACCCGACCTTGATTCCCAGGACCGGCTGGGCCGAGCAGGACGCGGCGAGCTGGCGCCGGTCGGCCGTCTCGGCGCTCAGCGCCCTGATCCGGTCCCTCAGCCCCGGCCGGCCGGTGCTCGCTATCGGGCTGACCGGTCAGTGCCCCACGGTGGTTCCGGTCGGCCGCCGCGGCGAGCCGCTCCGGCCGGCGATCATCTACCGCGACAACCGGGCCACCACCGCGGCCGCCGCGCTCCGCGACCGGTTCGGCGCCGCGGACCTGCACGCCAGGACCGGTCACGTGCCGACCGCGTTCCACCTCGCCGCCAAGATCGGCTGGATCCGGTCGAGCGAGCCGTCCGTCTTCGCTGCCGCCCGTCAGTTCCTCGAGCCGTCCGAGTACGTCGCCCTCGCCCTGACCGGCGAAGCTCGCACCGACTGGACGATCGCGGGCGCGAGCGCGCTGTTTGATATCTCGCGCCGGGCCTGGGCCGCTGACCTGCTCGCGGCGCTCGATCTCGATCCCGGCAGGCTTGCGGTCCCCGGCCCGTCCTGGTCGGTCGCCGGCGAGCTCAGACCCGCGCTGGCCCGCCGCCTCGGCCTGCATCGCGCTGTCCCCGTGATAGTCGGCGCCGCGGACAGCCTGGCCTGCGCGCTCGGGGCCGGGGTCACCGCGCCGGGCCCGGTCAGCGAGATGGCCGGCAGCTCGACCTGCCTCAACTCGGTGGTTGCCGAGCCACCGGCCGATCTGGATATCTCGGTGTACGCCAGCCCGGCGCGGGCGGCCGGCTACATGACCGAGACCGGCATCAACACAGCGGGCGAAGCCGTCGACTGGGTCGCCTCGCTCGGCTACGGCGGACGGGCCGGCCGGCCGCGCGCGGCTGACTACGCCCGGCTCGACCGCGAGGCAGCGGCGGTCCCGGCCGGCGCCGACGGCCTGCTCTTCATCCCGGTGCTCGGCGACGGCGAGCGCGACGATCCGGATCTGCGCGGTACGGCGACCGGCTTGTCGCTGCGGCATGGCCGGGCCGCCTGGGCCCGGGCCACCATGGAAGGGGTCGCGCTTGGCATGCGCACGCTCGTCGACGTACTCGGCCGGGACGGGGCTGCCGTCACCGAGCTGCGGGTCTCCGGTCAGGCGGCGAGCCTGCGCTCGTGGAACCAGATCAAGGCTGACGTGCTCGGGATCCCGGTGCGCCGCGTTCCCGGCGACGCGACCGCGGCCGGCGTGGCGATACTGGCCGGGCTCGGGGTCGGAGCCTACGCCACGGCCGACGAGGCCGTCGCGGCCGCGTGCCACCCGGATGAGCCGGTCTGGCCCGACCCGGCGAACCGCGAGGTCTACGAGGCGCTCAGGGACCGCTACCTGGCGGTGCTGGCTTCCGGCCTGGTCCGGGTGCCGCAGCCGGATCCGGGCCGGTGATCGGTATTTCGGCTGCATCACCTTTGTGGCAGCATGAGGCGCGAGGGACTTTTGTGGCGGACGGCGGCGGCCAGGAGCTGCTCCTGGTCAACGACGTGGAGGGTGTGATCAGGTGACGTTCTCGCTCGCTGACACGTTCGGCACGGTCAAGCCCGTCATCGCCATGCTGCATTTCCCCGGGCTGCCAGGCCGGCCCCAGCATGACCGGGTGCGCGGCCGGGCCCGCCTGCTCGATGTGGTCGGCCGTGATCTCACCGCGCTGCAGGACGCCGGGGTCGACGGAGTCCTGTTCTGCAACGAGGCCGACCTGCCCTACCAGCTGGCCGTCGGACCGGAGATCCCGGCGGCGATGGCGGCCGTGATCGGCGAGCTCGGGGGGTCGATCACGGTGCCGTTCGGGGTCAATATCCTCTGGGACGCCCGGGCCAGCCTGGCGCTCGCCAGGGCCACCGGCGCCGCCTTCATCCGCGAGGTGCTGACCGGTGTCTACGAGAGCGACCTCGGCGTGATCTCGCCCGCGATCGGCGACCTGGCCGCCTACCGCGACGGGATCGGCGCATCGGACGTCGCCCTGTTCGACAACATCGCGCCCGAGTTCGCCAGCGCGATCGGCTCGCGCGGGATCGCGGACCGGGCGAAGGGCGCGGCCTTCCTCGGCGCGGACGCCATCCTGATCAGCGGGCCGGCGGCCGGCGTGCCGTTCGCGATGAGCGACCTGGTCGCCGCGAAGGAGGCCGTCCCCGACACCCCGGTGGTCGCGAACACGGGCGTGCGGGCGGAGTCGATCGCCGACATCTTCACGGTCGCCGACGCGGTTATCGTGGGCACCAGCCTGAAGGTCGACGGCATTACCTGGAACCAGGTGGATCCGGCTCGCGCTCAGCGGCTGATGGACGCCGCGCGATCGGCGCGGCCGTAATGCCAGCCGGGCAGAAGTGATGGTCGCCCGGGACACGCCGCTGGTCGCGGCGGTGGACGCGGGCACAACGGGGGCCCGTGCGATCGCCTTCGGCCTGGACGGGCGGCTGGTCGCCGAGGTGCGCCGGCCGTACCGGATCTCCGCGCCCCGGGCAGGCTGGGCCGAGCAGGACGCGCGCGACTGGGCCGAGGGCGCGGTCGCGGCGCTGGCCGGGCTGGCCGGCCGGACCCGCCGGGCCGGCCGCATCCGGGCGATCGGGCTGACCGGGCAGTGCCCGACGATGGTGGCCGCGGACGAGCGCGGCCGTCCGCTGCGCGCCGGGATGCTGTACCGCGACAACCGGGCCGTCGCGCAGGCGCGCGCGATGCGCGAGCGGATCGGCGACACCGAACTGCACCGCCGGACCGGGCATCTCGCCGAGGCCTTTCACGTCGGGCCGAAGGTGTTGTGGATCCGCGAGCACGAGCCGCAGATCTTCGCCAGGACCAGGCTGATCCTGCAGCCGCGGGACGTTGTCCTGCACCGGCTGACCGGCCTGGTCAGGACCGACGAGACGCATGCCAATGCGACGCTGTTCTACAACCTGCGCGAGCGCGCCTGGGACGGCGGCCTGCTGGCCGCCTTCGACCTCGACCCGGCGCTGTTCCCGCGGGCGCTGCCGCCGTGGGAGACCGCGGCGGAGCTTGGCCAGGCGGCCGCCAGGGAGCTCGGCCTGGACGCCGGCGTCCCGGTCGTCATCGGCGCCGCCGACAGCCAGTGCGCGGCAGTCGGCGCCGGCGTCACCGCACCCGGTCCGGTCAGCGAGATGGCCGGCGCCTCGTCCTGCCTGAACTCGGCGGTCCGCGAGCCGCTGGCGGACACGGCGGTCACGCACTACAGCCACGCTGTCCGCGGCATGTTCTGCACCGAGCTTGGCGTGAACACGACCGGCGCGGCGGTGACCTGGGCGGTCAGGACGCTCGGGTACGCCGGCTACGACGACCTGTCGCAGGGCGCCGAGCGATTCAGGCGGCGGCTCAGGCGCACCGCCGGGCATGGCGCCAGCGCGGCAACGGCCGTCGCCGCGGCGCCGCTGTTCCTGCCGTACCTCGGCGACGGAGAGCGGGACGACCCGGAGCTGCGCGCGGGCTTCGTCGGCCTGTCCGACCGGCATGACCGGGCCGCGATGGCGTTCGCCGTGGCCGAGGGGCTGGCGCTCGGCGTGCGGTCGGCGCTGGCCGCCCTCGAGCGGGCCGGGGCGCCGCTGACCGAGCTGCGGGTAGGCGGCGGCGGGGCACGGATGGACCTGATCGGCCAGCTGAAGGCCGACCTGCTCGGCCGTCCGGTGCTGCATCTCGGTCTCGACCCGGCGGGCTTCGGGGCGGCGATGCTCGGCGCGGACGCGGCCGGGTACGCCGCGGACGCCGCTGCCGCGGCGCTGGCAGTCCGGAGTCAGGCGCGGCGTTTTGTCCCCTCGCGTGCGGGCACAGCGTTCGAGCGGCACCGTGCCGCGTGGTTCGACCAGGTGCGAGCGAGCGCTGCCGTGCACAATCCGCAGGAGCTGACGTGACCACATACCGGCTCGGGATCAACACCTGCTTCGCCGTCAAGCGCTGGCCGGAACCGGAGCGCTGGGCCGAGATCACCCGGTCTGAGCTTGGCCTTGATCTCGTCCAGCACAGTCTCGACCTGGTCGACCTCGATGCCGCCGCGGCCGAGATCGAGGACCAGTCGGACCGGCTCAGGGCCGCGTGCTCGGACCGCGGGCTCGAGCTCCACTCGACGTTCACCGGCCTCGCGGCCTACTCGTCGAACCTGCTGCTTCACCCGGACCAGAGCGCCAGGGACCGGGCCAGGTACTGGTACCGCCGGGTGATGGACTTCACCGCGATGTGCGGCGCCCAGTCCACCGGCGGGCACCTCGGCGCGTTCAGCGTCTCCGACTGGACCGACCAGGAGCGCCGCGAGCGGCTGTGGGGCGAGCTGACCGAGTCGCTGGCCGAGCTCGCGGCCTATGCGCGCGGCTGCGGGCTCAGCTGCCTGATGGCGGAGAACCTGGCCGCCGCCAGAGAACCGTCGACGATGGACATGATTGCGTCGCTGCTGACTGAGGGCGACGCGCTGCATGCGCCGCTCATGCTCTGCCTGGACGTCGGGCACATGTGCGTGCCGGGAACCGGCGGCGACGACCGCGATCCCTACGCGTGGCTGGCTCAGCTGGGCGCCAGCGCTCCGGTCGTGCAGCTCCAGCAGTCCGACGGGCTGGCCGACCACCACTGGCCGTTCATTCCGGAGCACAACGCCGACGGCATCATCGAGGCGGAGCGCGTGCTCAGCTCGCTGGACCGGTCAGGCGCCGCGGAGGTCGCGCTGATTCTCGAGGTGATCCCGCCGTTCGAGCAGGACGACGACGCGGTACTGGACGAGCTGCGCCAGTCCTGCGCCTACTGGCGAGCCGCCCTGCACGCGCACCAGCATGGCTGACGACCCGCGGCCGGCCAGCGCCGGGCAGCTCCGCGGGGTGATCTTCGACATGGACGGCGTGGTGGTCGATTCCGAGCCGCTCTCGCTGCAGACGATCGCCCAGGTCGTCACCGAACGCGGCGGCGCGGCCGATGCCGCGCTGTTCACCGGGCTGATCGGCCTGAGCCTGGATGAGGCGCTCGGGATCGCCGCCGGGCGATCCGGCCGCGACCTCGACGCTGGCGTGCTGCGCGGCGCGTACGACGAGCTGTACCTGCCGCGCCTTCGTGCCACCGCGACACCGACGGCTGGCCTCGGCGAGCTGATCGGCGCACTGCGCGCGGCCGGGGTGCCGATGGCGCTGGCCTCCTCCTCCCGGCTTGCTGAGATCGAGGCGGTCGTGGCGGCCCTGCGGCTCGGCCCGGTCCTGTCCGCGATCGCCTCAGGTGAGGAAGTGGCGCAGCCGAAACCCGCGCCCGATGTCTACCTGCTCGCGATCGAGCGCCTGGGCGCCGGAACGGCAGGGGTGGTGGCGATCGAGGACTCGGCCAGCGGGGTGGCGGCGGCCAGCGCCGCCGGGCTGCGCTGCGTCGCTGTCCGCACCGTGCTGACCAGGGAGCACGATCACGGCGGAGCGGCGCTGACGGTCAGCTCGCTGGCCGAACTCGACCCGGAGGTGCTCGACCGGATCGTGCGTGCCGATCCGGCTGGCATCGGCGGCTGAGGTCCCGCTCCTCTTCGATACGGCGCGGGCAGGCCTGGGCAGCGGCATTCATAGCTGGCTCAGAAGATTGGCAGACCTTCCTGAGAACGCCGCCGAGCACGCTAGAGGAAGTAGAAGCAAGCCCCCACCCTCTAGGAGAGGTGAACAGCAATGACTACGCCGGTGTGGATCAACCTGATTCTGGCCGTGCCGTTCGTACTGGCCATCGCCGGCATCCCGCTGTGGATGACCTGGAAGCACACGGACACCGCTCCGGACTTCTCACCCGCCCGCGAGTACCTGACCGCGAAGAGCGCCCGGCGCACTGCGCCCGCCATGATCCGGCCGCGAGCCCTTGCCGACCTGCTGGCGACCGGGCCAGGCAAGCCGGCCAGCCGTTCCGAGCTCGCGCTGAGCCGCCGCTAGCGGAAGTGAGCGGCCGCATCCGGCCCGGCCGAGAGCCGCTCTTCAGCCGGAGCGGCAAACCGCGGCCGGCACCGTCCGATCAGGACGATGCCGGCCACGGTCTTGTGCTCGCTGTTCTGCCGATTCTCGAGCCGGAGTCCGCAGGCCGACTCGCGAGGGCTGGACATCGGCGTCCTCGCACGCAGTCAGTGCTGGGAGCGACCGCGCCTGATAACGGCCTCCCGGCGGCTCGCCACCTGGGCCGCATCGATGCCGCCTGAGTGCCAGCGCGCGTGCGCTCGGGCCTCGATCTGCCAGGCCTCGCGGCCGGTGACCAGCGCCCCCTGGTCATAGCTGGCGAAGATCGCCGCCAGCGCATCGGAGTCCGTAGTGGTCATGTCGGCGGCCAGCCGCCGGCTGAAGTCAAGCAGCTCGTCGTGCGGCACGACATGGTTGACCAGGCCCCACTCCAGAGCGGTCCGGGCGTTGATGAAGTTGCCGGTCGCACTCATCTCCCGGGCCCGGCGCAGCCCGACTGCCTCGGGCAGGGCCACCGTCAGCCCCCAGCCGGGCAGCACCCCGATCCTGGCGTGCGTGTCGGCGAAGGTAGCCCGCTCCGACGCGATCAGCAGGTCGCAGGCCAGCGCCAGCTCCAGGCCGCCGGTCACGGCCGGGCCGTTCACCGCGCCGATCAGCGGCC
>JADGPC010000173.1 GCA_017882645.1 Streptosporangiales bacterium
GCAAGGGCCTGCAAAGCCCTGTACGCGGGTTCGATTCCCGCTTCCGCCTCGCGGGCGGTTAGCTCAGCGGGAGAGCGCTTCCCTGACACGGAAGAGGTCACTGGTTCAATCCCAGTACCGCCCACCACTAGTCTCCGCAGGTCAGCGGGCATCTAGCTTCGCCGCTTTGGCTCTTGCGCGCCTGCACCGCTGTCCTCCAAGCGTCGCGGCAGGAGCGAGCCATTCGACCGTTCCCGAGTCACCGCCGCGACCGCATTCCCTGATGCACGCACATGTCGTCGTGATCCTTCTCCCATCCGCCGCGCCGCCAGCCAGGCACCAGCCTTAACACCGCTCACAAGGACGGTGGGCCATCAGTCCCGGCATGTCAATCCGCCGCCCTGCCTGGCGCCGGCCCGGGTCAGGTACTGGCTTGCACGCTGGTCAAGGAATTGGCAGGCCATGAGCCGGCAGCACCACAGACCTCCCATGCTGATAGTGCGGCTCCGGCGGGATGCGTCTTCCGCTTTGACATGATGCTGGCGTGCCGACTCACGTTGTGCTGCTGCGCGGGATCAACAATCTCGGCAGCAAGAAGGTCGCGATGGCGGAGCTCCAAGAGGTTGTGACCTCGCTCGGCCATACCGATGTCAGGACCTACATCCAGAGCGGAAACGTGCTGTTCACTCCGCAGCCGACAGACAGCAGGACGACAGACAGCAGCACGGCGGGCCGAGCGGACGCCGGGGCGCTAGCCGCTGAGCTGGAGCGAGCCATCGCTGACGGCCTCGGCGTGCGGGCCCGCGCCGTGGTGCTCTCCCGCGAGGAACTTGCCCGCTGCGTGCGCGAGAATCCGTATCCGGGCGAAACGGATCCCAAGCGGCTGCATGCGATCTTCCTGCCCGAGGTCCCCGGACCCGCCCTGGCCGCCTGGGTGGCCGACGCAGAGCGGCAGGTGCGGGCGAAAGGCAGCCGCGACGGAGCCAAGGTGCTCGGCCGCACGGTCTACCTACACACTCCGGACGGGTACCCGCGCAGCGAACTGCGCCGCGTGCTCGCCAGGGTGGGCGGACCGACCTCGGCTCCAGTGGCCGGAACGGCGCGCAACTGGGCTACGGTCAGCAGGCTGGTCGAGCTTTGCAGCGAGTGACTGCGGCATCGTACCGGGTCAGGTACCGCTTCCCGCCAGGTCAGCGGCCTATGGGCGGGTTATCATGAGGTGTCCTTCGCGTGGAGGGTGAAGTAGATGGTGGCGCCGCCGTCGACAGCGCCTTCGGCCCATGTCCGGACGCCGTGGCGTTCGATGATGCGCCGGACGCTGGCCAGGCAGATGCCGGCGCCGGGGAACTCGTCGGCGTCGTGGAGTCGCTGGAACGGCTGGAACGGCTTGGCGGCGTAAGCCGGGTCGAAGCCGGCCCTGCTTGGCCCGGTTGGACCATGTATTTCTTATCCCCAGCAGCAGCCCGAGGCACGCCGACCTTATGACAGTTCTCCCAGCTCAGGCGGGTACGCGCTGGCATCAGGGCCGACCCTGCCTGGTCAGCCGGTCACCGGCTGACCAGGTCGAGTCCTGGTATACTCAGCGGTATGACTGTCACGACGATTAAGGTACCAAAGTCGACCAGGGATCGGCTTCGCCGCCTGGCCAAGGCCGAGGGAATCACCCTCGCTCAGGCCATCGACAAGCTGATCGATCAGAACGCGCCGCGGCCTAGGCCCACGGTCGGAGGGTTCCGGAGCGACGCGCCCCTGGACGCAGCAGAAATCGACGCCGAACTGGCTAGGGACTTCGGCGCGTGACGGCCATCATCGTCGACACCAGCGCCATCCTGGCCATCTTCGACGAGGCGTACGCCGAGCACCCGGCTACGGCCATGGCGGTAGCCGATCCCTCGGCGCTGCTGGTGGTGTCACCGATGGTCGTCGCCGAGGCTGATTACATGCTGGCGACCAGGCTCGGATCCAAAGCCGCTCGCCGGTTCGCCAGCGACGTGGTCACCGAAGCCTACGATCTGGCGGAATGGTCGGCGGCGGATCATGCTGCTGCGCTTTCGGTGATCGACCGCCACGGAGATGACGGCGACTACCTCGGCATCGCAGACGCATCTAACGTCGTATTGGCAGACCGGCACCGCACGACCACGATCCTTACCCTCGATCAGCGCCACTTCCGCCGACTGCGCCCGCTCTGGGGCGCCGACCACTTCACGCTGCTCCCCTACGATTCGTGACCGCCGGCAACCCCGCCCGTGATCGGGACCGCGCATCAGGAGCATCTTGATCCTGACGCTCATCCCGGGCGCGTGCGGGCGCGGTGACCTACCTCAAGGTGAGCTGACGCTCGCTACGCGCGATCTCACGGGCGCAGTTCGATGACGTCCAGCCAGCTCAGCGACGGCCGCCAGTCTCCCTCGCCCAGGGCCCGCGAGGTCTCCTCCTCGATGGCCGGCCAGACGAGCTGCACGGCCTCGTGGCGAGTCGGAGCGGATTCCTGCCGCACCTCGATCGTCACCGACGAGCCGAACCGGACGTCGTGATCCGCGAATCCGGCCCTGATGAGAAAGGCCCGCCGACGCCCGGCGCCGGCCGGCCGGGCCGCTGCCGGGCCGGTGCGCTGGCGCTGCTCCTCGGGCGTCTCCCGGCGGCTGGTGAACACGTAGCCGAGGAACTCGTCGAGAGTCAGGACATGACCCGACGCCAGCTGCCACGGCTGCTGACCGGCAGCGCCCAGCGTCAGGTCCAGCAGGCCCGCGAACAGGGTCTCGCCATCAGCCTTCGCGCCCTGAGCCCGGTCGTCGGCGAGCCGCCGGCCAGAGAACCGGAAACTGGCCTTCAGCCGTGGCGGCTCAGCGCTGGCATCAAGTCCCCAGATCTCGATCTGCGTCACGATCGGGCCGGGTGCCACCCGCCACGGCTTCCTGACCGGGTGCAGCAGCCAGTGCACGGCATCCGGACCGGAATGAGCCGCCAGCGTCGTGGTGTCACCGTCCACCGCCATGGCCCAGGCAGCGACAGCCAGCCGCGCCGTGCTGGTGATCAGGCCGTCGTCGAACCGGCCGTCGCGCGCTCCAACTTGTCGCATCGTCTCCGCGACCGACGCGTGCACGCTCAGGGCGGCAGTGTGCGCCGACCTGACTGAGTCAGCGTCGCTCATCGATACCCCCGGCACCGGCGGCACGTAGCCGCTCTGCCGTTACCTAGCTGTCGAGCCTCATGATGCACTATGGATGAGTGCTGGTCATTCCTGGCGGCAGGTGATGCCGACCGCGGGCACGGCGAGCGCGGTGGCGGGCGTGATCGCGATGGTCCTGCTGACGCTGTCGGTCGTGCTCGGCGTGGGCATCAGCCGGCGGCCCCGGCGGCACCGGCTGCCCCGGGCGGCGCTCTGGACCGCCCATCAGAACGTGTCGCTGCTCGCGGCCGGGTTCCTGGCCGTCCACATCGCGACGGCGGTAGCCGGGCGTTTCGCCGGAGTCGGCCTGGCGTCGGCGCTCGTTCCGTTCGCTGCGGGTACCGGCCGGGCATGGATGGGCCTGGGCGCTATCGCCGCCGATCTCATGATCGCCCTGATCGTGACTAGCCTGCTGCGGCGCCGCATCGGCCGCCGGTGGTGGCGGGCGGTGCACTGGCTGGCGTACGCGTGCTGGCCAGCACCGCTGGTGCACAGCGCCGCCCTCAGCCCTGACCGGCGGGCCGGCCATCTGCGTGACCTCGCACTCGGCTGCGTTCTTGCCGTCATGCTCGCGGCCGGCTGGCGGCTGGCCGGGGCGCTGCGCAGGCCGGCTCGCTCGTCAGCTGGCTCGCCAGCGGCCTCAGCAGCCGCGGTGAACCCGGCGGCGCGGAGCTAGCTTCGACAGCTGCCGCGCGGACAGCGGGGATGCGCTGCTGAGCGGACCCGGCGCTCGCATCCCGGCCAGCTGGATGTCGAGGAATCGCTGCCACGACTCGGGAGCGACCTCGCCGGCTGCCTGGACCAGCCCGCGCATGGCCCAGATGAGCGCCATGATGTCGCCGACCGCAATCCCCGGGTTGATCGTGCCGGCCGCCGCGGCCCGCGCGGTGAGCAGCTCGATCGCCGCTCGCATCCGGCGCGAGGTCGCGGCATCGGTCGGGCGCTGCAGCAGCAGGCTGGCGTAGCGCGCGTGATCGGCGAAGGACCGGCCAAGCGCGCGCAGCAGTTCTTCCAGTCCGAGTCCGTCGGTGCGCGCCAGCACCTGGTCGGCGGAGGCCAGGATCTCCTCCACCGCCAACTGCAGCAGCTCGTCGATCAGGGCGTCCTTGCTGGCGAAGCGGCGGTAGACGGTTCCGACCCCGACGCCCGCGCGAGCGGCGATCTCCTCCATGCTGGCGTCGGCACCAGACTCAGCGAGCACGTCGCGCGCGGCGTCCAGGATGCGGTGATAATTGCGCACGGCATCGCGCCTCGCAGCCGGCGGCGGGTGCGGGTGCGGCAGCGCACCTTGAAGCGGCACCTGCCCGCTGACCTGAGTGCTCACGCCGCTCCTTTGCTCGTGCTGCTCGCGGTCGGCTCCGGACCCCGGTCAGTCGCTGTCGGCGGCCAGCGTCCCGGCACCGACCGCCGCCCGGCCGACCTGCTCTGGCTCGGCTGTCATCCACCCGGGCCGCCGGGCCGGGATCAGCAGGCCAGCGAGCGCAGCCAGCACCAGCCCGCAGGCCATCACCGCGAACCCGGTCGTGTAGCCGGATTCCAGCGGCAGCCCGGACGGCCCGAGCTGCGAGGTCACGATGCTGGCCATCACGGCTGAGCCGATGCTGCCGCCGATCGTGCGGATGTTGGCGTTCATCCCGCTCGCGACACCAGTCTGAGACGGCGGCACGGCGGCGACCACGAGCGCGGACAGGGCCGAGAACGCCAGCCCGAACCCGACGCCCATGATGGCATTCGACAGGTAGATCTGCCAGACATGCTGGTGCGCGAACGCGAGGATCGCCATGGCTACGGACCCGATCAGGCAGCCGGCCACCACCAGCGCCTTGCCTCCGACCCGGCTGGCCAGCCGGCCAGCGAAGATGCCGGTGGCGAACATGGTGATCGCCGACGGCAGGAGCATCAGCCCGGAGCGGGTGATGCTCGCGCCGAACCCGTAGCCGGCCGCGGCGGGCGTCTGCACGAACTCGGGCAGGAAGGCGAAGGTCGCGTACATGCCGACCCCGATCAGCAGCCCGACCAGGTTGGTCGTCCACACGGCCGTCCGCCGCATCATCTGCATGTCGATCAGCGGCGAGGCGGCGCGCAGCTCGGCCACCAGCCACCCGGCCGCCAGGATCACCGCCGCCGCCAGCAGGCCGATCACCCGGCGCGAGCCCCAGCCCCACGATGGCCCCTCGCTGAGCGCGACCAGCAGCGCGACGAGCCACGCGGACAGGAGTACCGCCGATAGCCAGCCGATATGCCCGGGCGAGCGGACCGGCGACTCGGGAACGAACAGCACCGCGGACACCGCGGCGATGATGGTCAGGATCATCGGCAGCCAGAACAGCCAGCGGAACCCCAGCCCGTCCACGATCGGGCCCGCTAGCACGATGCCCAGGCCAGCCCCCACCGCGGTCAGCGACGCGAGAGCACCCACCGCGCCCGCTACCTTCTCGGGCGGAAATTCATCACGGATGATGCCGAACGCGACAGGCACCATTCCGCCGCCGATGCCCTGGATCACCCGGGCCACGATCAGGACGCCGATCGACGACGCCACCGCCGCCAGAAGCGAGCCCACCGCCAGCGCGACGAGCGTGGCGACAAAGACGTGCTCCTTGCCGACCATGTCGCCGACCCGCCCCAGGATCGGCGTCATGATCGCCGCCGACAGCAGGTACGCGGTCAGTACCCACGTCGCCGCGCTCTGCGTCGTGTGCAGCTCGTGCTGCACCGTGGTCAGCACCGGAATCACCAGCGACTGCAGCAGCGCGAACGCCGCGACACCGGCCGACAACACTGCGAACGTCACCTGATGATGCGCCCGCCGGCTCCCCACCGCCACCCAGGACCTCCCCGAACCGGATCCAAGTTTCCGCAGGAGCCTAGCAAACCGGAATCCCGATTCCGATTGGGGCGCGCGGCTAGCGGGCGGCGGTACCGGCCCGGTCGGCGAGCCGGCGGACCTCGACGGCGATCTCCGGCCATAGCGGCGCAGGCAGGTCGTGACCGACACCCGGCAGGATCACCAGGCGGGCGCCGTCGATGGCCCTGGCCGTGGCGCGCGCGGCCCTGACCCGCAGGATCGGGTCCTGAGCGCCGTGCAGGACCAGCACGGGCTTGCGCAGCTCGCGCAGCTTCGGGCCGTGCCACGGTGCGCCGACCTGCCTGCTCTGCGCTTTCGTGTCCCTGGGGCCGCTGTCGACGTCACGCTCGATCCACTCCCGGGCCGCGTTCTCGTCGAACGGGTAGGCCGGGGACGCGAGCTCGCGGGCGAGCATGAGCGACAGCTGGATGTCGCCGTCCCTGCCCTCGGGGAACTTGGCCCGGGCCAGCTTGGCCAGCAGGCCGAACCGCACGTAGCGCCCCCCGCCGATCCCGGACACGTCGCTGGGCATGGCCATCGCCGAGACGACGCTGAGCACGCGATCGGGGTGCCGCAGCGCGATGCGCTGGGCGATTATCCCGCCAAGCGAGGCGCCGAAGACGTGGGCCCGTTCCCAGCCAAGCGCGTCAAGGACGGCGATCGCGTCGTCGGTCATGTCCTCGCTGGAGTAGGCGCCCCGCTTGCGGGCCAGCGCGGCGAACGGGTTGCTGGCGCCGGTGTCGGGCATCCGGGTGGACTCGCCGGCGTCCCGCTGGTCGTAGCGGGCCACGGCGAAGCCGCGATCGGCGAACGCCTGGGCTAGTCCGGCCGGCCACCAGAACCTGGACACGGCGAGGCCCATGACGAGCAGCAGCGGATCACCCTCCGAGCCCGCGAGCCGGTCATACGCGATCTCCACCGGACCGTTGCTCGCATAGCGCGTGGCCGTCCACGTGCTGGCCCGCTGGCTGGTCCCGGCCGCTTCGGTCATTTCTGGCTCCTGAGTTGTCCGCTATCCAGACCCGACCGCGCATCAAGACTGCGATCGCTGTTCGCTATATACGGAGTCTAACTTACTGAGTACAGTGTTCGCAATGACTGAGCAGCCCGGCGCCGGCGACCGGGGCCAGAGCATCTGGACCCGCCCGGAACGCGCGGCCCGCGGGCCGTCCCCCGAGCACAGCCGGGCGAAGATCGCCTCGGCCGGGATCACGCTGGCCGATGCCAGCGGTCTCGGCGCGGTGACCATGCGCTCTGTCGCGGCCGCCATCGGCACCGCCCCCGCCTCCCTGTACCGTTACGTCGCCACCAGGGACGAGCTGGTGGAGCTGATGGCCGACCAGGTGTACGGCGAGTTCGGGCACGATGAGCCGGGCTCCGGTCAGCCGGTCGCTGACCTGCTCAGGCTCGCCCATCAGGGCCGCGCCCTCTATCACCGGCACCCATGGCTGCTCGACGTCCGGGCGGCCGGGAACCTGCCCGGGCCGAACGCGCTCGCCTTCATGGAGCAGGTACTGGCCGCACTGGCCGGAACGGGGCTGACCGGGCCGGCCAGGCTGGAGACGGTCGGCCTGTTCTCCGGCGCCGTGCGGCTGTTCGCCCAGACGGAGATCGAGCAGCAGCGAGCCGGGCGGGATACCGCCCAGTGGCAGGGCTCGCTGGCCGGCTACCTGCTGCCGATCGCCGCGGCCGGCCAGCATCCGCACCTCGCGGCCGCGCTGGCTGACCAGCCCGCCCCCGACGACCCCGGCCAGCAGCTCCCGCTATTCGACCGCGCCATGACCCGCATCCTGACCGGCCTGCTCCCCCCCGGCCGGCCGCCGCCCGCGTCCCGCTAGCCGGATCGCCGCCTGCGTACCGGGCGGCCGGCCGCCAGAAGACAGCTCTGGCGCGTCGCCCGGATCAACCTCAAGATGCTCGGCATCATCGTCCGCTCCCGCAGCGGCTAGCCGCGGCGCTGCATGATCGTGCGCTCGAGCCGGCCGGCCGCCAGGGCCTCGCGCGACACCTCGTCGAGCGTGCTGACCACCAGGTCCGCGCCCGCCTCCCCCAGTTCCTGCTCGTCTCCGAGCCGGGCCACTCCGAGCGCCGCCATCCCGCCGGCCCTGGCCGCCCGCACTCCGGAACCGGCATCCTCGACCACGAAGCAGCGGCCGGGCGGTGCGCCGAGTTCCTGCGCCGCGGTCAGGAAGATCAGCGGGTCCGGCTTGCCCCGCGCGATGTCGCGCCCGGACAGGTCGGCGTCGAGCAGCCCGAGCAGGCTGAGCCCAGGGCGGATGAGCGGATGGTGAAGGTCCTGGCTGGCAGCGAACGTGTCCATCCGGATCATGCGCAGCAGCAGGTCGGCGTTCTTCGATGACGACGCCGCTGCGACCGGGATGCCGGCGGACTTGACCGCGAGGACGAATCGGAGCGCATCAGGGAAAGCCTCGAACTGGCCCGACTCGATCAGCCTGGTCACCCGGTCCTGCTTGACGGCCGCGTAGCGCTCCGCCCGCTGGCCCGCGTCCGGCACGTTGAAGTACTCGAGCGCGGCGCGGGCGCCGGCCAGCCTGGGCAGGCCCGCGACCACCTGCTGGTAAACCGCCGGGGTGAACCTCCCGGCCGAGTAGCTGGTCCGGCCGGCGATGTCGGTCCACTCGGACTCCATCAGCTCGCGCAGCGCCTCACGCCACGCCCGGCTGTGCGGTGAGTCCACCAGCACGCCGTCGACATCGAAGATGCCGCCCTGAAATCTCATGACCGATGCTGTCCTCGCTGACCCGCTCACCCCGGTGCGCGCGCTTCGGCGTCTGAGCCGTCCCGCCGGGCGGCACCGGGCAGCGCGCGCGCGATCAGCCGCGCGACCGCGGCCGGGACGAGCATGGTGGTATCAACGACCAGATCCGCGTCGTCGATCATCCAGCCGCGCGCTGCCCGGTACTCGGCCAGGTGGTCGAGCCGCCACTGCCTGGCCTCATCCGAGCCCTCGATCCGCGAGCGCAGGGCCGCCTCCTGCGCGCCGAGGACGACGTGGAAGACCGGCAGGCCGGCCGCCTGCAAGCCGTTCACGACCTCGCGCAGGTAGGGCCTGGTCAGCACCGTCTGCGGGGCGATCAGCCGCTGACCGGTGTAGCGGGCCAGCTCCGCGGCCGCGGCGACGACCAGCGTCCGCCAGGCCGGCCAGTGCTGGAAATCGCTGACCGGACGGTCGGCCAGGTTCGCCATCAGCATGTAGCCGACGGTCTCGGGGTCGAAGACGCGCGCGCCGGGGATCAGGGTCAGCAGCTCAGCCGCTGTCGTCGTCTTGCCCGCGCCGAAGGTGCCGTTGAGCCACACGATCACGGGGCCATGCTAGGCGAGCGGGACGGCGAAGTCGCATTCCGGTGCGAGGGCTGATCTGACCGCCGGGGCCGAGGCTGACGAACGCCTCCTGATGCGCCGCCTCAGTGCGCAGCGACAGCCCAGGGACCTCGGCCGCAAGCTCGCGCCGGGACGCGTGCTCGGCCTCGGCGGTCGGGCACTCTTGACGCCATTACCGGCCTGGTACAACATGCTCATCTAGGCGCCGATGCTGACTCAGGAGCGCTAGCCGGATGCTGAACTTCTACGACACGTCCACCGAGCCGACTCAGGCGATGCTCGACGCGATGACGCACGCCAAGGTGGGCGACGACGTCTACCACAGCGACCCGACCGTCAACGAGCTTGAGCGGCTCGGCGCGTCGGTCCTCGGCCACGAGGACGCCATCTTCATGCCGACCGGCACCATGTCCAACCTGAGCGCGGTCATCGCGGCCGCCGGGCGGGGCACCGAGGTGATTGCCGAGGCCGACTCGCACATCGTCTACTACGAGGCCGGCGGCATGGCGGCCGTGGCATCGGTCATGCCGAGGACGATTGTCACGGACGACGGGGTGCTGACCGCCGAGCGCGTTGAGCCCTACCTGCGCAAGCCCGATAACCATTACCCGCAGACGGCCATGGTGTGCATCGAGAACACCCACAACCGGGCCGGCGGCACGGTCACCGACGTCCCGACGATGGCCGGGCTGCGCGCGCTCTGCGACGAGCACGGCCTGCACCTGCACGTCGACGGGGCGCGCATCTTCAACGCCGCCGTGTCACTCGGCGTCCGGGCGGCCGACCTGGCAGGGCCGGCCGACTCCGTGTCGGTCTGCCTGAGCAAGGGGCTCAGCGCGCCGGTCGGCGGCCTGCTGGCCGGCAGCGCCGAGTTCGTGGCCAGGGCACGGCGAGCCCGCAAGCTGCTGGGCGGCTCGATGCGCCAGGCCGGCGTAGTCGCGGCAGCGGGCATCGTCGCCCTGCAGACCGGGATCGACCGGCTGGCCGAGGACCACCAGCGGGCTCGCCGGATCGCCGACGGGCTGGCGTCCGTGAGCGGGATCCGGGTGCTGACGCCGAAGCCGGTCACCAATTTCGTCCTCGTCGACGTGGCACCATCGGGGCACACGGCCGACGAGGTCGTCGCGAGCCTTGAGGGCCATGGCGTCAACGCATCGTCCAGGCCGCCGACCACGATCCGGTTCGTCACCCACCGCCAGGTCGACGACGATGACGTCGCCGCCCTGATCAAGATCCTCACCGACGTCATCGGGGAACCACCGACGTGACCGGACCCGCGGCACCCGCGGCCCGGCTGGGCGGAGATCCCGCAGGCCCGGTCGCGTTCCTGGCCTCGCCGGATGCGGACTCCCCGCTGATTCCCACCTGAAGGACGTACCCATGACCGACGCAATCCAGAAACCACTCACCGAAGCCAGCCCCGGTCTCGTCAGGGGAAAGCTGGGCCTCGGCGACGCCCCCGCACCGGGCGGGAGCCGTCCAGCGTGACGGCGGCCGAGCCCGGGCGCCGTCGCCCGCCCTTCGATCCCGAGCTCGTCCCGGCGCTCGAGGAGTGCTACCAGCAGGCACCAGTGACCCTGACGGCGCAGAACCTGGCCGAGAGCCGGCAAGCCGAGCTCGACGGCACGCCCAGCCTGGCGGCGCTCGCCGCGGGCGGCGCCGAGCTGGCGGAGCGGGTGATCCCCGGACCCGACGGCGCGCCGGATATCTCCCTGCTCATCATCAGGCCGCCCGGCCGTGAGGTCCTGCCTGCGCTGTACCACACGCACGGCGGCGGGATGGTCATGGGCAACAACCGGACCGGGCTGGAAACCATGATCGGCTGGGTAACCGATCCCGGGCTGGTCATCGTGTCGGTGGAGTACCGGCTCGCTCCTGAGCACCCTTATCCGGCCGCGGTCCAGGACTGCTACGCGGGCCTGACCTGGACCGCCGAGCACGCCGCGGAGCTGGGGATCGACCCCGATCGGCTGATCATCGGCGGCGGCAGCGCCGGCGGCGGGCTGGCCGCCGCCTGCGCGCTGATGGCCAGGGATCTCGGCGGCCCGGCGCTGCTGGCCCAGATGCTGATCTACCCGATGCTCGATGACCGGCTGGCAACCGGATCAAGCCAGGAACTGGACGGGGAGGGCATCTGGGACAGCGGGTCCAACCTGACGGCGTGGACCATGCTGCTCGGAGACCGGCGCGGCGGGGACGATGTCCCGGCCTACGCGGCTCCGGCGCGGGCTGCTGACCTGTCCGGGCTGCCCCCGGCGTATCTGGAACTCGGCAGCGTCGAGACGCTGCGTGATGAAGACCTGGACTACGCCAGGCGGATCTGGGCGGCAGGCGGGATCGCGGAGCTGCACGTCTGGCCCGGCGGCTTTCACGCCTTCGACCTGATCGCGGCGGGCACCGGACTGGCCAGGGCCGCCGCCGATGTCCGCGTGGCCTGGCTCAGGCGCATCCTGCGGGGCTAGCGATAGGGCCGGCCAGGCACTTGCTGAAAATGGCCGCCCGCCACTGTCGGCACTGGCCGCTACATTCGTGCCCGTGTTCGAATCCGCCCCCGTCCTAGCTGACCTTGATCACGAGCAGCGGCAAGCCGCCACCTGGCCGGCCGGGCCGCTGCTCGTGCTGGCCGGAGCCGGGACCGGGAAGACCAGGACTCTGGTCGCGCGCGCAGCCTGGCTGCGCGGGCAGGGGCTGGAACCGAGCCGGATCCTGCTGCTGACGTTCACCCGCCGGGCGGCCGAGGAGATGCTGTCCCGGTCCGTGCCGTCCGCCGGGCCGGCGTCAGCCGAGCGGATCAGGGGCGGTACGTTCCACTCCATCGCGCACCGGATCATCCGCCAGCACGCGGAATCGTTCTCGCTTCCGCCGCAGTTCACCGTCATCGACCCCGGCGACGTCACCGACCTGCTCGATGTGCTCCGCGGCAGCCACGGCCTGGTCGGCGCGGAGCGGCGCGCCCCGAGAGCGGCGGCCTGCGCCGACATCTACACCAGGTGCGTCAACACCCAGCGCCCGGTAGCCGAGGTGGTGCGGGCCGGCTTTCCCTGGTGCACCGGCTTCACCAGCCAGCTGTCGGAGATGTTCCGCGACTACGTCGCCCACAAGCGCAGTCACGGCCTGGCTGACTTCGATGACCTGCTGCTGCTCTGGCGCGCCGCGCTGGCCGATGACTCGGCCGGCCCGGCGCTGCGCGGCATGTTCGACGCCGTCCTGGTCGACGAGTACCAGGACGTCAACGCGGTGCAGGCCGACATCGTCCGGCTGCTCAGGCCCGACGGTGCCGGGCTGACCTGCGTGGGCGACGACGCCCAGGCCATCTACGGCTTCCGCGGCGCCGACCCCGGGCACCTGCGGCGGCTGCGCTCGGACTTTCCGGACCTGGCCGTGGTCAGGCTGGCCAGAAACTACCGTTCCAGGCAGGCCGTGCTGACGCTGGCCAACGCGGTCCGGCCGCAGTCACCGGGCCTGGAGCTCGAGCTCACCGCCAGCCGGACGGCGGGCCTGACACCCGCGCTGGTCCGCTGCTACGACGAGGCCACCCAGGCCAGGGAGGTCTGCGCGCGCGTGCTCGAGGCCCACGAGGCGGGCGCCGAGCTGCGGGATCAGGCGGTGCTTGTCCGTTCCGGGCATCACAGCGACGTCCTGGAGGTCGAGCTGTCCGCACGCGGCATCCCGTTCGTCAAGTACGGCGGCCTGCGCTTTACCGAAGCGGCTCACGTCAGGGATTTCCTCGCCGCGCTGCGCGTGATCACCAACCCGGCCGACGACATCGCCTGGTTCCGCCTGCTCCGGCTACACGACGGCATCGGCCCCGCCCATGCCCGCCGGATGACCAGCGTGCTGCGCCTGACCGATCCCGCGCCGCTGGCCCGTCGCGGCGACGCCGTCGCGGCCGGGCCAGCCCGGTCCAGGGTGGCGCTCGCGGCCACGCTGGACGGCCTGGCCGCCGCGGCGCTCCTGGCCGGGACGGCCAGCCAGGCGACCGCCGTCCTGGCCGCCGTCGACGGCCCGGTCCGCGCCAAGTACCCCGACGCCGCCGTCCGGATCGCCGACCTGCAGCGCCTGACCGACGCCGCCGCCAGCCGGCCGTCGCTGCACGACGCGCTTGTCGAGCTGGCGCTCGACCCGCCAGTCTCCGGCTCGGATCTAGCCGGGCCGCCGCGGCTGGACGAGGATTACCTGGTCATATCCACCATCCATTCAGCCAAGGGCCTGGAATGGCCGGTCGTCCACCTGCCGCACCTGGTCGACGGGGCCGTGCCCAGCGACATGGCGCTCGGCTCGCCGGCCGGGCTCGAAGAGGAACGGCGGCTCTTCTACGTGGCCGTGACCAGGGCCCGCGACCAGCTGTTCCTCTACGCTCCGCTGCGCATGCACCACCACCGCACGGCCCGCGACGACCGGCATAGCCTCGGCCAGCTCACCCGGTTCCTCGACGCCGCGGCGCTGGCCGCCTGCCACGCCGTCGACGCCAGCCCGCCGGAGCCCGC
>JADGPC010000174.1 GCA_017882645.1 Streptosporangiales bacterium
AGCGTCACGGAGATCCCGTGCCGCCCGGCTAGTCTCGCGGCGACAAAGAGCCCGAGCCGGTCCGAGCCCGACATGTCAAACAGCGGCGGGTCGGCCAGGCTGGCGTTGACCGACGCGAGCTCCGCGGCGCCCATTCCTGGCCCGCGGTCCTCGATGTCGACGGCGTAGCCGTTTGCTACGAGTGCGCCGACGATGCGGACCTCGGTATCGGCGGGAGAGAAGAGGGTGGCGTTCTCCAGCAGCTCGGCCAGCAGGTGGATCACGTCGGACACGACGGGCCCAGCCAGCGCGGCCGGCGCCCGGGCGATGACCTTGATCCGCTTGTAGTCTTCGACCTCGGTGGCGGCAGCCCGCAGGACGTCCACGAATGGCACCGCATCGCGGAACGCGCGCCGAGGCGAGTCACCGGCCAGCACCAGCAGGTTCTCGGCATGGCGGCGCATACGCGTGGTGAGATGGTCGATCCGGAACAAGCCGTCCAGGTCACCTGGGTCGGCCGCGTTGCGTTCCAGCGCGTCGAGCAAGCCCATCTGGCGCTCCAGCAGTGACTGGCTCCGCCGAGCCAGGTTCCGGAACAGGTCGTTGATGCCGCGGCGAACCCTCGCCTCATCGACGGCCGATTCCACGGCCGTGCGCTGAGCGCTATTGAAGGCCGCCTTGACCTGGCCGATCTCGTCGGCGCCCGGTTCAAGCGGCCGGATCAGGGCGGCGACGTCCACTTCCTCTCCGGCGCGCAGGCGCCGCACGAGGCCTGGCAGGGCGACGTTCGCCAGTTCCAGCGCCGAGTCCCGCAAGCCGTGCAGCTGCCTGGCCAGCCTGACGGCGATCCACAGGGACACGATCAGGGAGACGATAACCGCGGCGAGGCCCAGGCCGCCGTCGAGGTAGAGCGACCGAAGCTTGGCCGAGGCCTGCGAGCTGACCTGCCGTGCCAAGCGGGCCACGGCTTGCTCGACAGCCTGGCCGGTCTGGCTGCTGAGCTCGGCAACGGTGGCGTTCCAGGTCGCGGCCAGCACCGGGGGCGCCGCTTTCGGGGTGGCGGGACTGGCTACGAGGACGTTTTCCAGCCTGGTCAGTGTGTGCGCTATCTGCGGGTTGACGTCGTGGTCCAGATTCGCGCGGTCCAGCGGGTTCAGGTACGAGTAACTCTGGGCGTACAGCAGCCGGTGGGCTCCGACCAGGCTGACGAAGGCCTGCTGATCCCTGGCCGGGAAGGAATGAGCGGCGAAGCCGCCGTCCAGCAGCGCGCTCTCCTGCTGAAGGTACTCGTTGGAAATCGCCAGCTCGATAACGGCGATCGCGGGCAGCACCTGCCGGGCGTTGCCCACGGCAATGATGGACTGCTCCAGGATCTGGTAACTGGCGGCAATCAGGTCGTTGTACGCCGTGAACGCTTGCTGACCGCTGATCGAGCGGCCGGTGACCTTCGCCCGGAGCCCCGGCAGGCCCGCCAGCCCCGCGCGAAGCGCGGCAATGGCTTTAGCCGTGCCCGCCGTCGTGCTCTGCCTGACCGCCGGGGAGGCTGCCGCGGCGAGGAAGGAGGTGACCGCGCGGTCGGTAGCCGCCTGCTGGCGCTGGAGCGCCGAGTATGCGGCCGGCGCGGGCCTGGTGGTGTACACGATCGTCTGGGCGCGCTCGTGAGCGAGCGCGTGCTGCAGGTTCGCGACCGGCTGCTTCAGGTCGTTGATCACCGACCGTGCCCTGATCAGCGTGAGGGCTGCGGTCGCCGACGAGGTGATCGCGTAACCGAAGATGCCGACTAAGAAGACCAGCGGAACTAAGACGAGCAGGGTAACCCTCAACAGCACGGATCGGCGTCTGAGATTCATGGCTACTGTTCCTCTGCGCAGGTGACGGGACGGGTGTCCTGCTAAAGACTCACAAGCTAACAGGTAACTCCTTGTGTCGTAGTAACAACGGTGAGTTTCTAACGAACCTTCCGCGCAGAGGGGAAGGAGTTGCCGCGCGCATAGCCTGCCGCGGGTTTCCGAAGCTGTCGAAGACTGGGCATAACCATGCCGCATGCGCTGTTATCGGCTTTGCCCGAGTAATCGCGGATGCTGCCATATCGGCGACGGAAGAATTCACGAGCGACGTGTCGTTACCGACTGGTAAGTGACAAGTGAACCTCCGCGCGCAGGCAGACGCGTCCATCAGTATGAGCCCAGGAGCGCCGACGTGACCGTGCGTGACATCGATCTTCAGACCCTGGCCGGCGACCCGGCCACCCTCGGCGACTTCGCCGGATCGGCGGTACTCGTCGTCAACGTGGCGTCGAAGTGCGGCCTGACTCCTCAGTACGCGGGCCTGCAGCGGCTGCATGACAGATTCGCCGAGCGCGGCTTCACGGTGGCGGGATTCCCCTGCAACCAGTTCGGCGCCCAGGAGCCCGGCACGCCCGAGGACATCAGCGAGTTCTGCTCGCAGAACTACGCCGTCACGTTTCCGCTGTTCGCCAAGATCGACGTCAACGGGCCAGAGCGCCATCCGCTCTACGCGGAGCTGACCGAGGTCGCCGATGCCGAGGGCAAGGCGGGCGACATCCAGTGGAACTTCGAGAAGTTCCTGATCGGGCGGGATGGCAAGGTCGTGGCCAGGTTCAGGCCGATGACCGACCCGGAAGCCCCGGAGGTCGTCGAGGCGATCGAGGCGAGCCTGGCCGGCTAGCGGCTCAGGCCAGGCGGCCGGGACCGCGCTTGATCATCTGGTCCGCGATGATCGAGCGCTGCACCTCGCTGGTGCCTTCCCAGATCCGCTCCACCCTCAGCTCGCGGTAGAACCGCTCCGCGGCGTACTCCCGCATGTAGCCGCGTCCCCCGAAGACCTGCACGGCGCGGTCAGCCACCCGGCCCGCCATCTCGGCGGCATAGAGCTTGGCCATCGAGCACTGGGCGTGCTGCACCTTGAGGTCGGCTCCCGCATCTATTCCGCGCGCCGTCTCGTAGGTCAGTGACCGGGCCGCGAACAGCTCGGTCAGGCTGTCGGCCAGCATCGCCTGGACGGCGCCGAACTCCGCGATCGGCCGTCCCGAGACGATGCGCTCCTGCGCGAACGAGGTCATCTCCGCGACCAGCCGCTCGGCGGCACCCAGGCACCGGGCGGCGACCATCAGCCGCTCGAACCTGAACCACTCGTACGCGAAGGCCATCCCGCCGCCCTCGGCGCCGACCAGCTGCGCCGCGGGTACCCGCACATCCTCGAACGCCACGATCGGATGCTGGTGCGCGTGGCCGAGCGTGTGCATGTAGGGAGGCGTCCTGACCACCCGGACGCCGGGGCTGGGCAGGTCGACCAGGAACATCGCGTGCTCGCCGGCGTGCTCGCCGCTGGTCAGCTTGCCCTGGAAGAACGCATAGTCGGCGGCGTTGTACGAGGTCACGTGCCACTTGACGCCGTTGAGTACGTAATCGTCGCCGTCCCGGCTGGCGGTGGCCTCGATCGCGTCGACGTCGGAGCCGGCTCCCTCCTCGGTGATCGCGTAGCACTCGTCGCGCTCACCGCGGGCGGCCGGCCTGACGTACCGCTCCAGCTGGTCGGGCGTGGCGACGTCAGGCAGCCAGGACGGCGGCGTCGCGACTACCCAGGCCAGGGCGTTGGTGACCCGGCCCACCTGCTCCTGGATCAGGACCTGCTGCAGGGAGGTGCACCCGCCGCCGCCGACCGCCCTGGGCATGTTCGCGGCGTGCAGCCCGAGCTCGATCGCCCGCGCCTTGTGCGCGGCCTCCTGGTCGGCGGGCAGCTCGCCGCCGGCCAGCTCGACCCCGGTCTCCAGGGGGATCAGCTCGTCGGCGAACTGGCGCGCCCGCGCCTGGATTTCCCGGTCCTGCTCTGACAGGCTGTACATCGATCCCCTTCCAGGCCAGGCGCCAGCCAGGGCTCGCGCTGACCTTGCAGCAAGCTTGACTGAACGTTCAGTCTATGCCAGCATCGGCGGCATGCCAATGGTCTCTATGCCCGGTTCAGGGGAGCCAGGCAGTGGCCGTCCTGATCGCGGCATACCGGATACGGCGGACGCGGTCGTCGTCGGCGGCGGAACAGTCGGTGCGTGGTGCGCCTACTTCCTGCGCGAGTCCGGTCTGGACCGGGTCGTCCTGGTTGAGAAAGACAGGCTCGGCCAGGGGGCCAGCAGCCGGGCGGCCGGGGTGATCAGGACCCAGGGCGGTACCCCGTGGGCGGTCCGGCTCGGCGAATGGTCCCGCATGTTCTACCTGAGCCAGGCGGACACGCTCGGAATCGATTCCGGTTTCACGCCGCACGGGTACGTGCTGCCCTGCTTCTCGGCGGCGGACGTCAGCGCGGCGCACGACCGGATGGCCATGCAGAACTCCCTCGGCCTCGACGTCCGCTGGCTGGAGCCGGACGAGGTCGACCGGATGAGCCCGGCCATGGCGCCAGGTAAGACGCTCGGCGCGACGTACTGCGCGCAGGACGGCTACCTGCATCCGCTGCGCAACGTGGCCGCATACGCGCACGCCCTCGCGATCAGCGGCGTGCGGGTACTGGAGCGGACCAGCTTCACCGGCCTGGACCTCACCAGCGGCGTAGTCTCCGGGGTCCGGACCAGCGCCGGGCCCATCGCCGCGCCGCTGGTCGTCCTCACCGGCGGACCCGACCTGGCCGCGGTCGGCAGGCTTGCCGGAGTGACCATCCCGGCCGGAGCGGTCAGGCACCAGGTCGCGGTCACCGAGCCGCATCCTGACCTGGCTCCGTCCCGGCTGCCGATGGTCTTCGACCTGTCGGTCGGCCTGTACTGGCGGCCGGAGGACGGCGGCATGCTGTTCGGGATGTCGAATCCGGACGAGCCGCCGGGCGAAGCGCGCTCGGTCGACGTCGAGTACCTGGAGCGGATCCGCGAGCGCCTGCACGAGCTGGTCCCGGTCACGGCCGGGCTCGGCCTGCGCCGCACCTGGGCGGCCACCATCGACTACACGCCTGATCATCTGCCGATCATCGGTCCGGCGATGATCTCTGGTCAGATTATTAACGGGGCCACCGTGGCCAGTGCCGGCGGCGCAGGGATGATGTGGGGTCCGGGAGTCGCCAGGGCCACTGCCGATGTGGCCCTGACCGGAAGCTCAGCCGTGGTCGACACCGCCGACCTCGGCCTCGACCGGTTCGACGACCAGGGCCACAGCCGGCTGGCCACCGACCCGATCGCGCTCCCCTTCCCGGAGAGTACGCCGCAGACGCGGGCCTTCCCTGAGCACGCTACGAATACCTGAACGACCACGACGAAGGGACCGTTTCTCATGACCGACACCAACCCGGCCACCCCGTACCTCGCTGGAGCGGCGACCGCCGAGCTTGAGGACTGGGGACCGCTCGATGAAGCCACCGGCGAGGAGATGACGACGAGCGGCCTCACGCTGTGGCAGGACGGCGACCAGGAGGTCGGCGTCTGGCAGTGCACGCCGGGCCCGTCCTACTGGAAGCTGGAGACGCACGAGTTCGTGCAGATCGTGGCCGGCCGGATGACGGTCACGCCGGACGGCGGCTCGCCGACCGAGATCGGCCCCGGCGATGTGGCCGTATTCCCGCGCGGCTGGGCCGGAACCTGGCAGATCCACGAGACGATCCGCAAGGTCTACGTGATCTTCGAGTAAGTCGCCGCACCCGGCGGTGAACTTGACCGGGTGGCCTCTCGGCTGCACGTCGCGCAGGCGAACCTTTCAGGCTGCCTCGCCTGGCTGTCCCGCCGGAATCAGCGGGACAGCCAGACGGCCGAGCAATTATCCGCGTGGCAGCGTGGCGTCGATGCCGGTCGTCACCTTGGCCGCGCTGACTCGCACGACCGTGGCGCCCTGGCTGGTGCGCGCGTCCTTGAACCAGCGAGTCGCGTAGCCGGTGGCATCGCAGCCGACGGTGAACCTGACCTTGTACCGGCCGGGCTGCAAGTCAGCTATCCGGTAGCCGCCGCCGGCGGCGACGGTCACGCCCGTCGGGACGCCGGGGGACCCGAGGGAGACGATGCCGGGGCCAGGCTGCGGCACGGCCTCGGCGCAGATGCCGGCGACCGGCTTGCCGCCAGGCCCGCGCACGACACCGGCGATCGCGCCGGTGACGTCCAGCCCGATGTCGGCGCTCGACGTGGTCTTGCCCGCCGCCACCTGGATCGGCCCGGCCACTCGCTCGGACAGGCTCGGCGCATCGCTCGAGCACGATGGATCACCGGCCACCAGGAGGTACCGGCCCGGCGCGAGATTGGTGGCCGTGAAGCCGCCGCCCTGGAGCGAGAATGTGATCGACGCGCTGCCGGTCGGGCTGAGCGGGAGGACATCGATGCACGTTCCCGGGGCCGGCCTGGAACCGCCGGGCAGGATCGCCGAGGTCGTTCCGGAAATCGACCCGCCGAGCGCGAGCTGCTCGTTCACCGAGCGAACCGCGTGGCCAGCGATGACCCGCACGTGGCCGGGCCTGGTCTGGCCGGCCAGTGCAGTCCCGCCGATGCACGGATCGAACTCGAGGCTGTACTGGCCAGTGCTGAGGCCGTCGATCGAGTAGCGACCGCGCCGGTCGGTCAGGCCAAGGGTGGCGCTGCCGCCGCTCGGCGTGAAGGCAAAGACGCAGACGAAGCTCACCGGTCGCTGATTGGGTTTGTAGGTGACTTGGCCGCTGATCGTTCCGCCTGGCGTCATCGCCGCGTCGATGTTCGGGGTGGTCTGGCCGCCCCGGACGACGACCGTGGCGGCCCCGGCCTGAGTGGCGCGACCCTTGTACCACTGGTTCGCGTAGTTCGGGCTGGTCTCGCCGAAGAAGAAGCCGCCTCCGCAGCTGGCGGAGAACTCGACCTGATAGCGGCCGGCCGGGAGGCCGGTCAGAGTGTACTGGCCCTTCGAGCCGCTGAAGCTCTGGGCAGTCGTTCCCGTGCGCGGATCGGTCGCGGTCACGCAGATATTGCGGATGACGCTCCCGGCCTTGTCCGTGACGACGCCGCTGATCTTGCCGGCCAGCGTCAGCGCGGCGTTGACGCCTGTGGTGATCTTGCCTGCCGCGGCCGAGATGAGATCCGGCCGGGCACCGAACCCGGCGCCGCTGAACTGCTGGTCCGCGTAGGGCGAACGCCCGCAGCCGCGGTGCCTGGCGAACAGGCCGGTGAACAGGACGTTGTACTGGCCCGGCGGGAGGTTGGCCGCCGAGTACCGCCCGCCGTGGTCAATCTCGGATGCGCCGAAGTCGCCGAAGCCGCCGGCGCCGGTGACGCCCACGATGAGCACGCAGACCGCGGTCACCGGCTTTCCTGCCTGATCGGTGATGTGACCGGCGATCGTGGCTCCCGGCTTCATGCCAGCGTCGATGCCGGTCGTCGCCTGGCCCGCGGTCACCGAGATCGAGGCCGGGCCGAGGAAGGTCGGGTCGCCGCGGTAGGCCTGCGGCGCCACGCTCTGCTGGTTGCCGCAGCCGCCCTCGAAGCCGACGAAGTAGCTGCCGCTGAACAGCTGCCGCAGCCGGTAGGAGCCGTCGCTGTGGGTGACGGACAGCCCGCCGTTGGGGGAACTGGAGAAGACGCAGACGCCGGCCAGCGGCTTGCCGTGCGAATCGCTCACCACGCCCGAGATGACACCGCCGGTCGGCAGCACCGCGTTGGAGGTACTGGTGGCCTGGCTGGTGACCGTCACGGTCTGGGCGGCCGGCAGGTAGTTCCCCTTGTTGCCGCAGTTGGAGAAGACTCCGCCGGGGATGAACTCGACCTGGTAGCTGCCCGGCGACACCTTCTTCGCCGTGTACGTGCCGTCGGCCTTCGTCCGCGCGAACGCGAAGCCGAAGCTGCTGCTCTGCGCGACCACGCAGATGCCGCCCAGCGGCTGGCCGTGGGAGTTCCTGACCACGCCGGTGATTGATCCGTCAAACGGCAGGACCGCGTTGACGTTGGACGTGACCTTGCCCGACGCCACCGTCACCTGGCTCGGCAGGGTGACGGTGCCGTAGGGGCCGTTGTTCCCGCAGCCAGGGCCGAACTGCATCTGGTACCCGCCAGCGGCAGCACCGATGATCTTGTAGGTTCCGTTCGACTGGGTGCTGACGCCGTAGAAGTTCCGGTCCGATTCCGCCTGCGCGCACATCCCCGCGAGCGGCTTCCCGTTGGAGTCCTTGACCGTGCCGGTGATGGTTCCGCCGAGCGTCAGGACCGCCGTCACGCCGGTGGTGGTCTTGCCGTCGGTCACGGCGACCGGCTTGCGCACGGCCTGCGCCAGGTAGGGCGAGGCGCTGCCGCAGCCGGAACTGAAGAAGATCCGGTACTTCCCGGTGGCCAGGCTCGACATCCGGAACGTGCCGTCGGCGCGGGTCGTGGCAGCGCCGAAGAACGAGCGCTGGCCGCCAGTTCCGATCGCGTTGACGCAGAGTCCGCCAAGCGAGGGATGCGGGTTGCTGTTCGTGCTGACCCGGCCGGTGATCACCGCGCCGACACCCAGTACTGCGTCGATCTTGGTGATCAGCTGACCTGCCTTGACCCGGAGCACCGTCGCCTTGGCCAGGGAGCCCGCCCCCTTCCACAACTGGGGGGCGTAGTTTCCGCGCCTGGCGCAGGCCGGCAGGAAGGACACGTCGTAGCTGCCCGCCCTGACCCGGAGGCGGTACCGGCCCGTGCTCGACGTTCTGGTCAAGAATCCGAACCCCTTGCCGTTGGAGCTCGTGGCGAACACGCACACCCTCGCGACCGGGTGACCTGCCCGGCTGGTCACGAGGCCGGAGATGTGCCCGACCTTGCCCGGCGCGCCGGGCGCCTGGACGGCCGGGCCCGACACCAGCCTGCTCACGAGCGCGCCCGCCTGCGACGCCGCGCTGGGGTGCCGCTGGGCCGGCGCGCGGTCGAATCGCGGCGAGATCATGCTGAGGGTGACCGGCGCGAGGTCGGTCGGTGCGGCGCCGGTGACGTCGACCTTGGCCGCCGAAGCACGGGTCAGGCCGCCGTACCACTGGCCGGTGAAGCGGCCGATCGGCGAGCAGCCGCGGTACTCGATCCGGTAGCTGCCTTGCGGCAGCCCGGCGATCAGGTACCGGCCGTCGGGCTGGGTGAAGACCTTGCGCGTGGCCAGCAGTCCGGTGGCGACGACGCACACGCCCGCCTCGGGAGCGCCGCTGCTGCTGCGGAGGATCCCGGTGATGACGCCTCGCCGGTGGCGCAGCGCCGCCAGCTTGGCCGCACGCGCGGCCGCCTGCCGCTGCGCCGGAGTCGGCGATGCGCTCGCCAGGCCGGCAACCCGGCTCGTGCCCAGGGTGCTCGCTCCAGCGGGAAGCGCGGAAAGGCCCATTCCGATGAGGGCGCCTGCCACGGCCAGAGTCTGAGCAATTCGTCGCATCTGAAGCTCCTGCTGTCCTGGCCGCTCGCTGCAAGCCCAGCGCGAGCATAGACCGACGAGGCGGCGCATGTACGTCGGCATGCCTATATTTAGGAATTCGGTTATCTTACGGTGACACGTGACCGACGTAATCTGCACATACCGCTGGTGAGGTCTGTGTAGCATCGTCGCCAAAGGTCAAGCGGGCGTCCCGGGTCCCGTACTCGCGGCCGGGGATTGGGAGCGGAGTCGATGCACACTCAGGCACCCTCCGCGCACGCGCCGGGCCTCGAGATGGCCAGGGCAACCAACTGGGTCCGGACTAACAAGGTCATCATCGCGGCAATCTTGCTCATCGCCGTATCGCTGTGGTGGAAGGCCGTGCTCCTTTCGCATTCCTTCTTCCGGCTCGATGACTTCATCTACCTGGAACGAGCCTCGCGCAGCGGTCTCACGTGGAGCTACCTGATGTGGGTGGACGCGGGTCATCTGACGCCACTTGGCTATGCGATCGCCTGGTTCATCGTCAAGGTCTCGCCCGTCGACTGGACCTTGACCTCGGCCGTCACGCTGGCCATGCTGGCTGTCACCTGCCTGGCTCTGCTGCGGATGCTGCGGACGATCTTTGGCGATCATCCAGGGATCCTGATCTTGCTGACGATTTACCTTCTGAGCCCGCTGTCGCTGTCCGGCCTGTCCTGGTGGACGGTGACGCTCGAGCTCCTGCCGCTCCAGGCGGCGATCTTCTTCGCCATCACAGCCCACGTGAACTACATCAGGAGCGGCCGGAGAAGGCACGCGCTCGCGGCCGCGGGATGGCTGTTCGTCGGCATGGCATCGAGTCTGCGCGGCGCCGCCGTCCCGTTGTTGCTGCTGGCGCTGACGTCCGCGTTCTACATCGAAGGGCCGTGGGCGCGGGCTGTCTGGGCGACGCTGCGCGATCGCTGGCGCGTATGGCTCCTGTACCTGCTTATCACCGCGGGCTACGCGGCCTTGTATGTCGTGCAGCTGGCTACTTCCAGCATTGCCCCGGGGCGGCCTGGATCCTTTAGCGGCGTGTTCAGGTTCGCTGACACGCAGTTGCGGGAGAACTTCATTCCCGGCAGCTTCGGTGGCCCGTGGCGATGGCTCGGAGCAGGGGTATACGCCGCCGCGAATCCGCCCGCCGATCTGGCCCGTGTTTCCTGGGTCATCGCGGCCGTGGTTGTCGCCGTGAGCATCTTTTACCGGCCGAGGGCCTGGCGGGCGTGGGCCATTCTGCTCGGCTGGCTCATTGTTGTGGACATGGTGCCGGTGCTGCTCGGGCGGGCGTCGTTCGTTCCCGGTGTGCTGCTGGGCCTGGTGACCAGGTACGTGTGGGATGCGGTTGGTATCCTCGCCCTCTGCCTCGGCCTGGCTTTCCTGCCGTTTGAGGGTCAGGCTCCTGATCGCGGCCAAGGCCAGCGCTATGCCCGTCCGTTGCGCACGGCCGCTGTCTGTGTGTTCACTGCGGTCGTGATCGGGTCCGTCTGGTCGTTCTACAGCTATCCAACCGATCCTGGGGCCGCGGTTGGCCGCTCGTACGTTGCGACGGCGCGGATCGCGTTGTCGGAGGCGCCAAGCGGCACCGTGATCGTTGACGATCCCGTGCCTCAGGACGTGATGGGTGGTCCCTTCTTCGGGTCGCTCGGGGAGGCTTCCGGGCTGCTCACTCCGTTGATCACCGGACAGCAAAAGGTAAAGCCCAGATTCATCACCCAGCCAGACGGCACGTTCAGCCACCTGATGGAGTTCGACGGCTGGGGAAGGCTGGTCCCTTCCGTCGTCTCCGGGGCGTCGAGCCTGCCGCTAGCTGCTGGCAAATCGTGCTGGGCTAGTCACAATGGCACCGCCGTGATCAAGCTGAACTCCTTCGTGCAGCACGCGAGCATCTTGCG
>JADGPC010000175.1 GCA_017882645.1 Streptosporangiales bacterium
GGCCTGCGCAAGAACTACGGTCCCGTCGTCGCGCTCGCCGGCGTCGACCTGGAGATCCGGCCGGGCGAGTTCTTCACCCTGCTCGGGCCGTCCGGGTCGGGCAAGACCACGCTGCTGCGCCTGATCGCCGGGTTTGAGCGTCCCGAGGGCGGCACGATCGAGCTGGCCGGCCGGGAGATCTCCAAGGTCCCTCCGTATGCGCGTGATATCAACACCGTCTTCCAGGACTACGCGCTGTTCCCGCACATGTCGGTCGTGCAGAACATCGAGTACGGCATGCGGGTCAGGCGAGTCGGCAAGTCGGAGCGGCGCGGGCGCGCCGAGCGCGCGCTTGACATGGTGCGGCTGACCGGCCTCGGCGAGCGCAAGCCGGCCCAGCTGTCCGGCGGGCAGCGCCAGCGGGTCGCGCTGGCCCGGGCGATCGTCAACGAGCCGCAGGTACTGCTGCTCGACGAGCCGCTCGGCGCGCTGGACCTCAAGCTGCGCCAGGAGATGCAGCTCGAGCTTCAGCATGTGCAGCGGGAGGTCGGCATCACGTTCGTCTACGTGACGCACGACCAGGAGGAGGCGCTGTCGATGAGCGACCGGATCGCCGTGCTCAGCGGCGGCCGGATCGAGCAGGTCGGCACGCCGCTCGAGGTCTACGAGCGGCCGCGGACGGACTTCGTGGCCGGCTTCATCGGCATCTCGAACCTGATCGAGCGGGACGGCAAGCACGTGACCGTGCGCCCGGAGAAGATCCGCCTGCTCGCCGACGGCGAGGAGCCGCCCGCTGGCTGGCACGCGGAGACTGGGATCATCAGGGACGTGGTGTACGTCGGTGTCACCACCAGGTACACCATCGATCTGGACGCCGGCGGCGAGCTCGTGGTCGCCAGGCAGAACGAGCAGGCACCCAAGGCGACGCACAGTGAGGGCGGCGCCGCGGCCAGGATTGCCTGGCTGCCCGATCAGACCATCATCATTCCGCAAGGGGAGGGCGCGCAGACCTAGCCGGGCTGCGCGGAAGGGCAGGCACGAACATGTTCGGTCGAAACGGAAGTCAGCGGCGGGCGGCTAGCGGCCTCGCGCTGCTCGGCGCCGCCGCGCTGCTGGCCGCGTGCAGCAGCGGCGGAGGCAGCAGCAGCAGCGGGGGGTCGGGCGGGAACGGCACGCCGACCGGCGGGGTGCCGACCGCGCACCTGCCGGTGCTCAAGAAGATCGGCAAGGGCGAAGGTCAGCTGAACCTGATCGCCTGGGCCGGTTACCTGCAGCCCGAATGGGTCAAGCCGTTCGAGCAGCAGACCGGCTGCCAGGTGAACGCCAAGTACGCCAACACCTCGGACGAGATGGTCGCCCTGATGGCCAACGGCGGCGGCGGCCAGTACGACATGGTCTCCTCGTCCGGTGACGCCGACCTGCGGATCATCTACGCCGGCGACGCCCGCCCGGTTAACGTCAACCTGATCCCAGACTGGAAGAACTTCTTCCCGCAGTTCCAGTCGCCGGCCTTCAACACCGTCAGCGGCGTGCACTACGGAGTCTCCCTGCAGTGGGGCCCGAATGTGCTGATGTACAGCAAGAAGGCGTTCAAGACCGCGCCGACCTCGTGGAACGTGATCTACGACAGCAAGTACAAGGGCCAGATCACCGTTCCCGACAACCCGATCCAGATCGCCGACGCGGCGCTGTACCTCAAGACGCACAACAAGAGCCTCGGCATCACCGACCCGTACGAGCTGACCCAGCCGCAGTTCCAGGCCTCGGTCAAGCTGCTGGCCGACCAGCGGCCGCTGCTCAAGTCCTACTGGCCGCTGGCCAGCCAGGAGATCTCGGCGTTCAAGAACGGCGACGTGGTCGTCGGTGCTGGCTGGCCGTACCAGGTCAGCGCGCTGGAAGGGGCGAAGTTCCCGATTGGCTCGACGATCCCGAGCGAGGGCGCCACGGGCTGGGCCGACACCTGGATGCTCGCGGCCAAGGCGCCGCACCCGAACTGCGCCTACATGTGGATGAAGTACATCAGCACGCCGAAGGTGCAGGCCCAGCAGGCGACCAATTACGGCGAGACGCCGGACAACAAGCTGGCCTGCTCCTACATGAACAAGCTCGTGGCCGGCTCGTGCGCGCAGTACCACGCCAACGACCCGGCGTACCTCAAGTCCATCGCGCTGTGGAAGACTCCGGTCGCCACCTGCGACAACGGGCAGGCGGTCTGCGTGCCGTACTCCCAGTGGGTGACCGCATGGAATACCCAGGTCAAGTGAGTAACCGGCCAGGCGGGCCGGGCGCGCGCCCGGCCCGCCCGGCCGGGGCGCGGGCCGCGCGGGCCCGGGCACGTACCTCCGGAGCTAGCGGCTCGTGACACCGAACACGGCGGACCAGCCCGCGCCAGGCGGGGCATGGTCGAAGATCAGCGCCGCCCTGTGGCGCCGGCCGTGGGCGCGGGCGACCTTGCTGCTGACGCCGCCGCTGGCCTGGTTCGTCGTGATCTACCTGGCTGCCCTGGTGGTGCTGCTGATCACGGCGTTCTGGGAGACGAATTCCTTCACCAATAATCTCGAGCGGATCTGGAATCTCGGGAACTTCAGCACGATCTTCACCACCCCGGCCTACCGGTCGGTCATCCTGCGCACGGTCGGCATGGCCGCCGGAGTCACCGCCGTCGACGGGATCATCGCGTTCCCGTTCGCCTACTTCATGGCCCGGGTGGCGACCCGGCGCACCCGGACCATCCTGTACGTGGCGATCCTGCTGCCGCTGTGGGCGAGCTACCTGGCCAAGGTCTACGCCTGGCAGCTCGTCTTCACCAGGGACGGGGTGCTGAACTGGAGCCTGGGCAAGATCGCGCTCGGGCCGCTGAACCTGATCAACACCAACTGGGCCGTGTTCATCGCGTTCTGCTACATCTGGCTGCCCTACATGGTCATCCCGGTCTATGCGGCACTGGACCGGATCCCCGGCTCGATGATCGAGGCCTCCCAGGACCTGGGCGGCAGGACCTGGCGGACGACCAGGTCGGTGATCCTGCCGCTGGCGCTGCCGGGGATCGTGGCCGGCTCGATCTTCACGTTCTCGCTGACGCTGGGTGACTACATCATCCCCGAGCTGCTCGGCGGCACCAACTCGGTCTTCATCGGGAGCGTCGCCTACGACAGCTTCCTGTCCAATAACATCCCGCTCGGCGCGGCGATGGCGATCGTGCCCATCGCGATCATGATCTGCTACCTGCTCGGCGCCCGGGCGCTCGGCGCGTTCAGGGAGCTGTGATGGAGTCGACCGGGCTGAAGGCGGCGCTTCGCGTCTGGGTCGCGCTCGTGCTGCTCTTTCTCTTCCTGCCGATCCTGCTGATCGTGATCTACGCGTTCGATCCGGCGACGGTCGAGAGCTGGCCGATCCAGGGCCTCACCCTGCACTGGTTCTCTGTCGCCTGGCACGACGAGGGCGCCCGCAGCGCGTTTCTGCTCTCGGTCAAGGTCGGCCTGCTCGCGACCGGCATCGCCCTGGTGCTCGGCTCGGCCGTCGCCTACGCGCTGAATCAGTTCAAGTTCTTCGGCCGTGACGCCATCTCGTTCCTGCTCGTGCTGCCGATCGCGCTGCCCGGCATCGTCACCGGCCTGGCCCTGAACTCGTTCTTCACGTTCACCAGCATCCAGCTGTCGCTGTGGACGATCGTGATCGGGCACGCCACGTTCTGCATCGTCATGGTCTTCAACAACGTGATCGCCCGGCTGCGCCGGACGCCGGGCTCGCTCGCCGAGGCGTCGATCGACCTGGGTGCCCGCGGTTGGCAGACCCAGCTCTACGTGATGATGCCGTCCGTCGCGACCGCGCTGGTCTCCGGCGGGCTGCTGGCCTTCGCGCTCTCCTTCGACGAGGTGGTCGTGACCGTCTTCACCTCGGGCGCGCAGAACACGCTGCCGATCTGGATCTTCGGGCAGCTGCGCCTCGCCCAGCACCTGCCCGAGGTCAACGCGGTGGTATCCATCGTGATCGTGCTGACGATCATTCCCGTTCTGCTGGCGGCCAGGATCGCCGGGGCAGGCGCGGGCTCGCGGACGGCACGGGCCGCGGCCGTGCAGGACACCGGCCGGATCTAAGCTGACGACCATGGACCCGGTCGAGCGGATCGCCGAGCTCTTCGCGAGCGAGGGAGCCGCCGAGTACCTCGGCGAGCCAGTCACCCAGGCGGCGCACATGCTCCAGGCGGCACAGCTAGCCGAGCGCGAGGGCGCTGACGACGCCCTGATTGCCGCGGCCCTGCTGCACGATGTCGGCCATTTCACTTCCGCGGTGAGCGGCCAGCAGCTGATGGAGGGTACCGACAACCGGCATAGCCACAGCGGCGCGGACTGGCTGGCGCAGTGGTTCGGCCCCGAGGTCACCGAGCCGGTCCGGCTGCATGTCGCGGCGAAGCGCTACCTGTGCGCCGTCGAGCCTGGCTACGCCGGCACCCTCTCGCCGGCGTCGGTCTACACGCTGGGAGTTCAGGGCGGTCCGATGCGCGGAGCCGAGCTTGACCAGTTTGCGGCCAGCCCGTACGCGCAGGCCGCCTGCCGGCTGCGGCGCTGGGATGACGCGGCCAAGGATCCCGATGCCGCCGCCCCGCCGTTCGGCCATTTCAGGCAGCGGCTTGCGAACCTGGTCCAGCGCCAGGCAGCCGGCTAGGCGCCCGGATCACGGCGCGCTGGTGCCGGTCCGCCCGTAGGAGTCTTCCAGCCTGACCACGTCCTCGCGCCAGCCAGGCGGCGCGGTCGACGCCTCGGCGAAGACGATGTCCGTGATCGCGGTGACCCGGTGAACGGACCTGACCGGAAGGTGAATGGTGTCGCCGGGGCCGAACTGCCGCGTCGTCAGGTCGCCGCCGACCGGTCCGAACTGGATCTCCGCCGAACCGGAGATCAGGCAGATAGTCTCGTCCTTCTGCTCGTGATACTGCAGGCTCAGCGAGTGCCCGGCTGTGACGTGGATGACCTTTCCCACGTACTTGCCTTCGGCGGCGGCGAAGATCTGCTCATAGCCCCAGGGCTTGTCCTGCTGGTGCGCGCGGTAGATGACGGCCCCCGAGTCAGCCTGCATCGATGCGCGGGCTGGCGAGTCAGAAGTCACTGGCCCTCCCTCTCTCGATCACCTCTACCTCATCCTGCCATCGCTACGGCAGGCCGGCCGCCGCATGAGACGATTCCCCCGGTCCGGCGCCGTCATCGAGCACGGCGCAGTTGATCATCGCGGCGTCCCACTTCTCCTCGATCTGGCCGAACCGCCAGATCGCCAGCGCGACCACCCAGGTCAGCACGAAGACTCCGGCGATAACGAGGCCCGCCTTGTTGATGTTGAACCCGGCCATGAACGCCCAGAACCCGCCGCCGAGGTGCGCCTGCTGGCCGACCAGCCCGAGGATCTCGATGGTCCCGATGAAGAACGCGACGAAGACCGACAGGCCGGTGATGGTCAGGTTGTAGTAGACCTTCCGCACCGGACGGGCGAAGGCCCAGTCGTAAGCGAAGTTCATGAAGCAGCCGTCAGCCGTGTCGAACAGGCTCATGCCGGCCGCGAACAGGAACGGCAGCGACAGGACGGCGTAGAACGGCAGGCCGCTGATCACCGCGGTGCCTGCCAGGACCAGGAACGCGACCTCGGTCGCGGTGTCGAACCCCAGGCCGAACAGCAGGCCGATTGGGTACATCTTCCAGGGGGCGTCGACTCGCCTGTTGAGCGGGCCGAGCAGCCTGTTCATCAGGCCGCGCTTGGCCAGCTGCTCCTCGAGCTCGGCGTCGCTGAACCGGCCCGAGCGCATCTCGCGGAAGACCTTGACGATGCCGACCAGGATGACCGCGTTGAGCGCGGCGATCAGGTAGAGAAACGTGCCGGAGACCGACGTCCCGACCAGGGTGGTCACGCCGTGCAGGGCGGAGCCGCTATTGCGCACCTGGCTGTTCAGCGCCCGGATGCCGAAGTTGAGTGCGATGGCGAGGATGAAGACCACCGACGAGTGGCCGAGGGAGAAGAAGAACCCGACCGACAGCGGGCGCTTGCCCTCGCCGACCAGCTTGCGGGTGGTGTTGTCGATCGCGGCGATGTGATCGGCGTCGAACGCGTGCCGCATGCCGAGCGTGTACGCCAGCACGCCGGTGCCCACGCCGAAGGCCTGACCCCGGCTGACGTGATAATGCCCGCGGGAGACGGCGGCCGCGAGCAGGCCCCAGCCGAGCACGTGCAGCGCGACGACAACGGCAGTCATCCCGCCGACCCGGTTCCATTCGGCGGGAGTCAGCGCGGCCCTGATGGTGGCCAGGCGGCCGCTGCTGTCTGCCATGGCGCCACCTTAGGTTACCTGCAAATAACTTGCAACAACTCACTCAAGGCAATAGCACGCAGGAGGCAACAACGCAGTTCAGGCAACAGCCTCGGGCGGGCAGGCGCGAATTGCTGGCGCGGGGTCCGCGGCTTACGATCGGCAGGCGAGGCTCTACGAGGAGGTAGTCCCGACCGTGCTCAGTTATCCCCCGACGGCGACCGGCCCCGATGCTGACGATTACCACGGCGAGCTTGTTGCCGATCCTTATCGATGGCTCGAAGATACCTACTCGCCGCAGACGGCGG
Source organism: Streptosporangiales bacterium (assembly GCA_017882645.1). Lineage (GTDB taxonomy): Bacteria > Actinomycetota > Actinomycetes > Streptosporangiales > Streptosporangiaceae > Chersky-822. The sequence goes on from JADGPC010000175.1 coordinate 6,580, forward strand.
CGTGGGCGGCGGCCCAGAACGACCTGACGCAAAGCTGGCTGGCCGGCTGCGCCGACCGCGA
>JADGPC010000176.1 GCA_017882645.1 Streptosporangiales bacterium
GACCGCTTTGCGGGCAAAGTCGCGATTGTGACGGGTGCGGCACGGGGAATCGGTGAGGCCTATGCCCGGGCCCTGGCCGCCGAGGGTGCCGCCGTAGTCGTCGCCGACCTCAATGCCGAAGCGGGAGCGAAGGTCGTGGCCGGGATCGAGGCGGACGGCGGCCAGGCCGTCTTCGCGCACGCCGACGTCGCGGATCCGGAGTCGGCCCGCTCCATGGCCGCGCTGGCGGCGGGGCGTTTCGGCGGCATCGACTACCTGGTCAACAACGCCGCGATCTACGGCGACATGCAGTTCAACACGCTGCTGGCGGTGGACTGGGATTACTACAAGTCCTTCATGGGCGTGAACCTGGACGGCGCCCTGGCCTGCACCCGCGCGTGCTATGAGCACATCGCCGCGCGCGGGGGCGGCGCGATCGTCAACCAGTCGTCGATCGCGGCCTGGCACTACGCGAGCTTCTACGGCCTGGCCAAGGTGGGCATCAACGGCCTGACCCAGCAGCTCGCGCACGAGCTCGGCTACCTGAACATCAGGGTCAACGCGATCGCACCCGGACCCACCGATACGGAAGGCACGCGCATGTTCGTCGGGGAGGGCGCCGCCGACCTGGTGAAATCCGCCGCGCTGCAGCGGCTGGGCCAGCCTGGCGACATGGTGGGCGCCTGCCTGTTCCTGCTGTCGGACGAGGCCAGCTGGATCACCGCGCAGGTCATCAACGTCGACGGCGGCCAGATCTTCCGGCCATGAGATCGTGCTGGTGACGGGCGAGGCTGGTAGGAGTCCGAGTGCGATACAGCGTGGTGCTGTTCACCAGTGATCGCGGCATCACCCCGGCCGCGGCCGCGCGAGCCGCGGAGGCAGCGGGATTCGACTGCTTCTACGTGCCCGAGCACACCCACATCCCGGTCAGGCGCGACGCACCGCATCCTCGTACCGGCACCGCGGAACTGCCCGACGACCGCTACCTGCGCACGCTGGACCCGTGGGTGTCGCTGAGCACGGCCGCCGCGGTCACCTCCGTGATCAGGCTCGGCACGGCGGTCGCGCTGCCCGCCGAGCATGACCCCATCACCCTCGCCAAGACCATCGCCTCGCTCGACCACCTGTCGGGCGGGCGGGTAACGCTCGGGGTCGGGTTCGGCTGGAACATCGACGAGCTGACCGATCACGGCGTGCCGGCCGGCCGACGGCGCACGGTCCTGCGCGAGTATCTCGAGGCGATGCAGGCGCTCTGGTCGCAGGAGGTAGCCAGTTACGACGGAGAATTCGTCCGGTTCGGCGGATCCTGGGCGTGGCCGAAGCCGCGTCAGCTGCCGCGCATGCCGATTCTGCTCGGCGCCGGCGGCGGCGAGCAGAGCTTTGCCTGGATCGCCAGATCGGCCGACGGCTGGCTGACCACACCCGGCGAGAGCGACATCGAGGAGAAGATCGGCCAGCTGAACCGCGCCTGGCAGGGCGCAGGCCGGGCGGGCGCGCCGGAAGTTGCCGTGCTTGCTGGCCGACCAGACCCGGCCGGGCTCGCCCGCTGGCGCGACCTCGGGGTCACCGAAGCGCTCTTCGGCATGCCGGACCGGTCGGAAGACGAGGTGATCGGCTACCTGGGCAGGCTGGCCGGCCGCCTCGGCCTGACCGGCAGGGACCCGGCCGGCGAGACGGGGCAAGAGCATGGACCTTAACCTGGCTGATCTGTGCGCCGCGGTGGCGGACGCAGTCCCCGACCGCTGCGCCCTGGTCTGCGACGGCCAGCGCCTGACCTACCGGGAGCTGACCTCCCGCAGCGAGCAGGTGGCCCAGCATCTCGCCGCCGCGGGCATCCGGCCGGATGAGACCGTCGGGCTCTACCTGCCCAACTCGGCGGCCTACGTCGAGTCGCTGCTCGGCTGCATGGTGGCCCGCGCGATCCCGGTGAACATCAACTACCGCTACACCGGCCAGGAACTCGCGCACCTGTTCGCCAGCGCGAAGCTCGCGGCGCTCGTCGTGGATGCCGAGTACGCGAGGCTGGCGGCCGAGGTCGCGGCATCCTGCCCGACCCTGCGCCACGTCCTGATCGCCGGGAACGGCGACGTCGATGGCAACGTCGGCGGCGGCGGCGATCCGGCCGATATCGCGTTCCCCGCCTCGGTGACCGTGCTGAGCTACGCGAGCGCAGTCGACGCGATGCCAGCGTTCCGGCCCGACCTGAGCCGCAGCGGCGACGACAGGCTGATCATCTACACCGGCGGCACGACCGGGCTGCCCAAGGGCGTGCTGTGGCGGCACGAGGATTTCTTCTTCTCCGCGCTGGCCGGCGGCAACCACTACGGCGCGCCGCGGCAGAGCGCGGCGGAAGTCGTCGCAGCGGCCGCCGCGACACCCGAGATGGGCTACCTGCTCGCAGTGCCGCTGATGCACGGCTCGGGTACGTACACGATCTTCACGGCGTTCCTGCTCGCGAGCAAGGTCGTGATCACCCGCCGGTTCGACGCGGCCAGGATCGCGAGGCTGATGCAGGATGAGCAGATCATGCTGCTGGCCGTGGTCGGGGATGCGATGGCCCGCCCGATCGCCGACGAGCTTGCCGCGCGCCCGGATCAGTACGACCTCTCGTCCTGGCTCGTCATCGGCTCCGGCGGTGCGCTGCTGTCCCCCAGCGTGCGCGAGCAGTTGCTGGCCGTCCGTCCCGAGCTCTTCATCACCGACCGCTTCGGCAGCTCGGAGACCGGCACTGACGGCCAGATCGAGCGCGGCACCGCAGGTCACCCGCGCCTGATCCCCCAGCCGAACGTGTGCGTGGTGGACGACAACCTGCGCCAGGTCGGGGCCGGCGAGACCGGGCGGATCGCCAAGTCCGGCCATGTCCCGCTCGGCTATTACGGTGACGAGGCCGCCACGGCCGCCACCTTCCCCGTCATCGACGGGGTGCGCTGGGCCGTGCTCGGCGACCTGGCCCGGGTCGAGCCTGATAGCTCGATCGTCGTCCTCGGCCGCGGCTCGACCTGCATCAACACGGGCGGGGAGAAGGTGTTTCCCGAGGAAGTAGAGCAGGCGCTCAAGGCTCATCACGCGGTGCTCGACGCGCTGGTAGCCGGGATTCCCGACCAGCGATTCGGCGAGCGGGTGGCCGCCGTGGTTGAGCTGCGCCCAGGCGCGGGCGCGGTCGGCGCGGAGGTGCTGCGCGAGCACTGCCGAGCGGCCGTGGCCGGCTACAAGGTACCGGCCAGGATCGAGTTCGTCCCGGCGATCGTCCGCTCGCCGTCGGGCAAGGCGGACTACCGGTGGGCCCGCGGCGTTCTCGCCGGTGGCGCCTGACCACCATTGTTTGATCCCCGGTCACCGGGTAGGGGTGAGCTCAGGCCGATACGGGGAGGGCCGAGCCGTGCCGAAGGTCGCGCAGAAGTGGTGGACGCTCGTCGTCGTCTGTACCGGCATCTTCATGCTGCTGCTGGACATCACGATCGTGAATATCGCGCTGCCCGACCTGGTCAAGAGCCTGCACGCGTCCTTCAGCGACCTGGAGTGGGTCATCGACGCCTACGCGATCTCGCTGGCGTCGCTGCTGCTCATCGCGGGCTCGCTCGGGGACCTGGCCGGCGCGCGGAAGGTCTTCCTCGGCGGGCTTGCGATCTTCTGCGCCAGTTCGCTGCTGTGCGGCCTGGCTCAGTCGCCGGCCTTCCTGATCACGTTCCGCGCCGTCCAGGGCATCGGCGGCGCCGCCATGTTCGCGACCTCGCTGGCCCTGCTCGCGCACAAGTACCGGGGCCGGGACCGCGGTATCGCGCTGAGCGCATGGGGCGCCACCGCCGGCGGCGCGGTCGCAATCGGGCCGCTCGTCGGCGGCGCGCTCACCTCCGGCATCAGCTGGCGGTGGATCTTCCTGATCAACGTCCCGATCGGCATCGCCGCGTTCGCCGCCACCCTGGCCAGGGTGGACGAGGCGCCGCGCCGGCCAGGCGTCCGGCCTGACTGGCTCGGCTTCGTGACGCTCGCCGGCGCCATGCTCGCCGGCATCTACGGGCTGATCAGGGGCAACCAGGACGGCTGGACGAGTCCGGCGATCCTGACCGCGTTCGCCTCCTGCGTGGTCCTGCTGGCCGCGTTCGGCCTAGTCGAGCACCAGCGGCGGGACCGGCAACCGATGCTGGAGCTGGCGTTGTTCCGCAACCCGGCGCTCGTCGGTGCCTGCATCGGCGCGCTCATGATCTCGGCCAGCATCTTCTCCGTACTGCTCTACCTGACGCTCTACCTGCAGGATGTGCTGAGGTACTCGGCGTTCCAGACCGGGCTGCGGTTCCTGCCGCTGACCATCCCGATCATCTTCGCCGCGCCGGTCGCCGGACGGCTGTCGGGGCGGGTTCCGGCGCGGCTGCTGATCGGAGGCGGGCTCGGGCTGATCGCGGTCGGCCTGGCGCTGATGACCCTGCTCTCGGCTACCTCGGGCTGGACGGTCCTGCTGGCCGGGATGGTCGTCTCCGGGATCGGCTCAGGAGTCACGAATCCGGTGCTCGCCTCGGCCGCGGTGGGCACGGTCAGCAGCGAGAAGGCGGGAGTGGGATCCGGCATCAACAACACGTTCCGCCAGGTGGGCATCGCGGTCGGGATTGCGGGCCTGGGGGCGATCTTCGCCAGCACCGTGCGCTCCAGCTTCGTCAGCGACCTGGCCGGGCGGTCACCGCAGCTGGCCAGGCACGCCAGCCAGCTGGCCGGCTCGCTGACCTCAGGCGGCGGGCTCAGCAGCGTCCGCCCGAGCGGACCCGGCGCTCAGGTGATCGCGTCCGCTGCTCGCTACTCCTTCGTGACCGGCCTGGACCGCATCTTGTGGGTGGCGGCCATTATCGCCGCCATGGGCGCGGTCGTCAGCGCCGTTCTGCTGCGGACCAGGGACATTTCCAGCGCACCGGAAGCCTCGGTGGAACACGAGGAGATCATGCGCCGCGCCGCCTGAGTCAGCCGGACCCCGGTCACGCCATCGCGTGGCCGCGGGGTCCCACGGCGGCGGGCGCCACCACGGTGCTCGCGTCGACGAACGAGCTGCCGCCTGGCCCGGCGACGACCGCCTGGTGCAGCGCACTCCCGCGGACGTACTGCCGCCACGGCAGGAACCACTCGGTCCAGCCGTTGTCCCAC
>JADGPC010000177.1 GCA_017882645.1 Streptosporangiales bacterium
CGCCGACAGGCGCTTGCCCTGGAGCCGGCCCTGCATGTCGGTGAAGGCGAGCGTGACCGTGTCGATCTCGCCCGCACCCGCCGCCGCTTGCAGCTGGGCCATGCTCATCATTCCCGGCCTGGCGGCCACGCCGCCGCTGCCGTGACTGTCCGTCATGAACCGTCCTTGTCTGGTACTCGTCGGGCGCTCGCTGGCCTGGGTCAGACCTGCTCGAGCTCGTGCTCGATCGCGGCCATTTCCTCCGCCGTGCCCTGCACCTTCGGCCCGGTGAACCAGTTCTTGGCCGAGGTCACCCACCAGATGCCGGCGAAGCCGATCACCACGATGACCGCGACGACCGCGTAGTTGAACGTGTCCAGGTCAAGCGTGCCTCCACTGGTAACCGGACCGAACTGCGGCAGCATGAACAGGATCGCGATGAAGGCTACCCAGACCACGGCGGCCCAGCCGACCGGAGCGCTCCACTTGCCGAGGCTCCACGGGCCCGGCACGAAGTTCGCGCCCTGACGCCGCCGCAGGAACGTCGGCAGCACATAGGCGATGTACAGGCCGATGACCGCGATCGAGGTGACGGCGCCGTAGGCGACACCGTTCCACAGGTACGGCAGGCCGAGGATGAGCGCGCCAGTGGCTCCCAGCCAGATCGCGTTGGTTGGCGTCCTGGTCCGCTTGTTGACCTGGTGCCAGACCCGGGAGTACGGCAGCGCGCCATCGCGGGAGAACGCGTAGATCATCCGCGAGTTCGCCGTAATGGAGGACATGCCGCAGAACAGCTGGGCGCCGATCGCGATCAGCAGCAGGAACTTGGCGCCGGTCACGCCGAGAGCGTCCTGCCAGATCTGGGCTGGGGCGGCGCTGCCCGCGGCCGCCGCGGCGAGGTACTTCGCGCCGCCGATCGGGCCCTGGATCGCGAAGACCATGCCGAGCAGCAGCACGAAGCCGGCGACCAGCGACACCACGATCGACATGACGATGCCCCGCGGGCCGGACGTGGCAGCGGAGTGGGTCTCCTCGGTCATGTGCGCCGAGGCGTCGTAGCCGGTGAAGGTGTACTGCGCCGTGAGCAGGCCGACCGGGATGATGTACCACCAGCCGATGTGCAGGCCGCTGTTGTTGAACAGGCCGGTAAAGACCTGCCCGGCCGGGAGGTGGTGCGAGGGCGCGAACGTCAGCACGGCGACGATGATCAGCACGCCCAGGATGTGCCACCACACGCTGATGTCGTTCAGCCTGGCCACCAGCCGGATGCCGAACTGGTTCAGCAGGCCGTGCAGCGCGAGGACGATCGCGAAGATCAGGAGCGTCTCCCAGTGCCCGAAGCCCAGGCCGAACTGGAGGTTCAGGAACGCGTTGATGAAGAACGCGGCCCCGAAGTCGATCCCGGCCGTGACCGCGACCTGGCCGATGAAGTTGAACCAGCCGGTGAACCAGGACCAGGCCGGGCCGTTCTTCGGCGCGAGCTTGGCCGACCAGTAATACAGTCCGCCCGCGGTCGGGTAGCTGGAGCAGACCTCGGCCATGGCCAGGCCGACGAGGAGCGTCATGACGCCGACGCCGAGCCAGCCCCAGATGATGACCGCCGGGCCGCCGAGGTCCATGCCGAAGTAGAAGAGGGTCAGGCAGCCGGACAGGATCGAGATGATCGTGAACGAGACGGCGAAGTTCGAGAATCCGGACATCCGCCGCATGAGTTCCTGGGCGTAGCCGAGCTTGTGCAGGGTCTCCTCATCGCTGAGGACCCCGTGGGGGGCTGCTTCTCCATTGACCGACACAACATGCTCCTTGGGGTTCCAGCCTGGTCGGCAGGGTCAGGGGACGGCAAGGTCTGGCGCTGGCTGAGATTTAATGGTCTAATAACAGACCAATTGAGGGTCTAGCTGGTTCGAATGTCAAGTGTTCGGGCCAGAAAGATCAGGTGCGCCCAAGGACTCCGGCACGCGGGTTAGGGGAGGTCCGCGTGCCGGACTTGGCGCGCCTGCAAACGACGAGGCGGTAGCGGGTGGGCACCGGCGTTGACCTAGGCGGCGCGCTCCGCCCGGTGCGCGAGGGCAACGCGTTCGAGGAGACGGTCGAGCGGCTGCTGACCGTGATCAAGCTCGGCGTGGTCGGCCCGGGGGACCGGTTCCCGCCCGAGCGCGAGCTGGCCGCTCAGCTCGGCATCAGCCGCCTCACGCTGCGCGAGGCGATCCGCGAGCTGGCCCAGGCCGGATACGTCGAGTCCCGGCGCGGCCGGCTCGGCGGCACGTTCATCACCTACACCAGGCCGGCCCCGAACGTCAGCGAGCTGCGCAGGCTGGCGCAGCAGAACGGCGAGAAGCTGACCGACGCGCTGACCTTCAGGTTCGCGGTCGAGACCGGCGCCGCGGACATGCTCGCGCAGCAGCTGGCCGCCGCCGGGGGGGCCGGCCGGGATCAGCCCGCCCCGCCGCCCCCGCAGCAGCGCGAGGTGCTGCTGGCCCGGCTGGCCGACGTGAACGGCGCTGGTGCGCAGGACTACCGCCGGATGGACACGCTGTTCCACCTGGCGATCGCCGAGCTGACCGGGTCGAGCCTGCTGTCGACCGCCTGCGCGGAAGCGCGGATGCAGCTGAACGACCTGCTCAACGCGATCCCGGTGCTGAAGCTGAATATCTCGCACGCCGCTGTCCAGCACGCGGCGATCGTCGACGCGATCCTGGCCGGTGACCCGGAGCGGGCCCGCACCGCCGTGGCCGAGCATCTGGCCGGGACCGGCGCGCTGCTGCGCGGCTTCCTCGGGTAGCTCAGGCCCCGGTGTTCAGCGGGTGGTGGCAGGCGGCCTGATGGCCCTCGGAGCCGTGCGGCATCAGCGGCGGCTCGGCCTGGGAGCAGATCTCGGTCGCATACCGGCAGCGCGGGTGGAACCGGCACCCCGACGGCGGCACGATCGGGCTCGGCACGTCACCCTCGAGCACGATCTGCTCGCGCTTGGCCGTGATGACCGGGTCAGGGATCGGGACGGCCGACAGCAGTGCCTCGGTATACGGGTGCACCGGCCGCTGATAGAGCTCCTCGGCCGGCGAGATCTCGACGATCTTGCCCAGGTACATGACCGCGATCCGGTCCGACACGTGCCGGACCACGCCTAGGTCATGGGCGATGAAGATGTAGGTCAGGCCCAGCTCGTCCTGCAGGTCGTCGAGCAGGTTAATGACCTGAGCCCGGATCGACACGTCCAGCGCCGACACCGGCTCGTCAGCGATGATCAGCTTGGGATGCAGCGCGAGCGCGCGGGCCACGCCGATGCGCTGGCGCTGGCCGCCGGAGAACTCGTGCGGGTACCTGTTGATGTGCTCGGGCGACAGGCCGACGAGCTCGAGCAGTTCCCGCACCCGGTCCCTGATTTGCTTGCGGCTGAAGCGGCCGTGGATCCGGAGCGGATCAGCGATGATCGTTCCCACCCGCTTGCGCGGGTTGAGGGAGGCGTACGGGTCCTGGAAGACCATCTGCACGTCGCCGCGGATCGGCCGGA
>JADGPC010000178.1 GCA_017882645.1 Streptosporangiales bacterium
CGCTGGCCGGGATCGCCGGAGTGATCGGGCTGGCCATCAACGCCGGCGGCTGGTGGCCCTTCCTGCTGACCGCGTGCTTCGGCATCCCGTTCGCTTACCTTGTCGGCGTCCTCGTCGTGGTGGCCATGGCCGGCACGGACGGCAGGCTCGGCCGCCCGGCCCTGGCGTGGCTGCCTTCCGTTCTCGCGACTATGCACGTGTGCTGGGGAGCCGGATTCCTCACCAGCTCGCCGCGCCGCCTGGTGCGCGGCGAGAAAGTCGGCCCGGCACCCGGCAGCCCCGCACCCGGCTCGGCCGCCGATCCGGCGCCCGGCTCGCCCGCCGATCCGGCGCCCGGCTCGCCTGCCGATCCGGCACCCGCCCCGGCCCCCCACCCGCAACCATGATCACGGAATCCCGCCGGCACCAGCCGCCGCCAGGATTCCGTGATCATGACTTGGCTGGGGGGTCGGCTGCCTCGGTGAGGGCGGCCTCGGCCATCCGCAGGTCGCCCGGGTAGGTGATCTTCAGGTTGCGCTCGCTCCCGAGGACGACGCGGACGGAGACGTCGGGGAGGTAGCGCAGTACGATGCCGCAGTCGTCAGTCGCCTTGAACTTTCCGCTGTCCCGGTCGGCCGCCGCCAGCTGATAGGCATGCCGGATCACCGAGAGCCGGAAGCCCTGCGGCGTCTGGCAACGGCCGAGCGACTCGCGCGGCGGGATCGACGTCATCACTCCGTCAGCCACCTCGACGATGGTGTCGGCGGTCGGCACGACGACCCCGAGCGCCTGGCATTCGGACAGGCCGGATACGCAGTCGGCGATGATGCGCTGGTCGACGAGCGGCCGTGCGGCATCGTGGAAGAGCACGTTGCAGTCTTCGCCGCTGCGGCCGAGCAGGTCGATCGCGCGGCTGGTCGAGCCGGGCCGGTCGGAGCCGCCGGCGATGATGTGGCTGAGTTTGCCGTAGCTGCGGCCCAGGATGGCCGTGGCATCGGCGATCAGGCCGGCCGGCATGACGACGACGATCTCGTCGACGCCCGGGGCGGTGTCGAACGCCGCAACGCAGTGCTCGAGCAAGGTGCGTCCCGCTAGCAGCTGAAGCTGCTTCGGGGTGATCCCGCCTAGCCGGACGCCCGAGCCGCCGGCCAGCACCACGGCGACTGTCCGCATGATCGGACCCTACCCAGCTGGGGGCACGGCCGCGCACGGGCGTGCCTTGCTAGCTCTGGCCCTGAGCAGACGCTCCGGATTTGAGGTAAACAGCGGTCTGCGGGAACTCTTCAGTACCCTGGGTATTTGATCAATTTCAATTGGTCATACTCTCGTGCCAGGGAGGACCAGATCGTCTCTGGACTGAAGCGCCCGGCGAACGGAAAGCTCGTTGCTGGTCCCGGCCTCGGGCAGCAGGCAGGCAACGGCAGTGCCGCCCTTCGGCTGGCCGCCCTGTGCGGTGCGGCGGCCGTCATGGTCCGCTGCGCGCTGCGCAGGCTGGCCGCCTGGGCGGCAGGCCGGGCGATCGCGCCGAACTCGCTGACGGGCATCTCGCTGCTCCTGGCGCTATCCGCCGCGGCCTGGTTCAGCGGCGGACCTGGCGGGGACAGCAGCAGGGGCCTGGCTGCCATGGGCGGCTGGCTGCTGGTCATGACCGCTGCCGGGCGTCTCGCGGCATTCACGCCGCGTCAGGCCGCGGCGCCGGTCCAGCCGGCGGTCCGGGCGGCGGTCCGGGCGGGGATGGTTTCGGACGACAGCACGGACTGGCTCGTCTTGCCCGATGTGGTCTGGGTGGACGATGAACCTGCCGGCGGATCTGCGCACGAGGAGCCGCGCGGGCGGGCGGGCGGGCGCCGGCCAGTCGCGGAACTGCCGGACGATGACCCGCCGGCCGCCGTCGAGCCGGGAGGCGCCGATGTGCCTGACGGAGCGGAGCCCGTCGCCGGTGCGCGCGGGTTCGGCTGGCTCTCGGCGGTGTCCGCGGTCGCGGCCGAGTGCGCAATCTATGGCGGCATAGCGGCTGGCGGCAAGCCGACCGCGCTGATAGGCATGTGGCCGCTGGCCGTCATGACGGTGAGCTCGGTGGCTGTCGCCGACCTGCTCGGCGCGTGCCGGGCCGCTTCGGTGAACGCCGGGCGCTGTCGTGAGCTCGGCCGGAGCCCTGGTCTCCAGCGCTGGACCGGACGGCTCCTCTGTCCGCCAGTCGGTGTCCGAGCGCTGCTCGCCGCGGCGGGGCTCGCCGTCGGCGGACCGCAAGCAGCGCTCTGCACGGTGCTCGCCGTCGAGGTGATGTCGTTCGCGACCAACATCGCGATGCTGGCCAAGATCGCGCTGCCCGGCACCTGGCCGGGTGTTTCCCCGGCGCCACGCGACGGACTGGGCGGTCGGCTGTCGCCAGGTGGTTCACCAGTCACGACTGCGCAGACCCCGGGACCGCGGGTCACGGCGATCGTGGGGGTGACCGGCAGGCAGGGTACGACCTCCGCAGTACGGATCATCGACGCGAGACAGGCCTGGGCTGCGGCCGAGTCCGGTGCCGCAACAGAGTCCCGAGCCGCGGCAGAGTCCGGAGCCGCGGCGGCAACGACGACATCGTCGGCTCCGATGGCGGCGGGCGCACCTGGCCCGGGCTCCCAGGACGTTGTGCTGGCTCTCCGGGATGACGGGCGGGCGGCCCGCTGGGCCGGCCGGCTGGTGCAGGGGAACCTGATCCCGCTGCCGCCCGCCCTCGCCGGCCTGATCGCCACCGCCATGCTGGCCGCGCTCGGGCTGCGCGGCCTGCCGGGCTTCATCGCCATGACGCCTCCGGTCGTGATGATGCTCGCCGCGCCAGGTTCGAGCCATCCCCATGACGGCCGGTTCGACTGGCTGGTGCCGGTACTCCTCGCGCTGGCCCAGTACGTCTACCTGGGGGCCCTCGGGTTCGCCCTCGCCGTGCCGGGTCCGGTGATCTTCGCGCTCTGCGCTCTGACCTTCCTCTGGTACGCCAGCGTCACGGCCGACGCCCGCGGAACTGCCGCACGCCGAACTGCCGCACACCAAGCCGTCGCCCACCAAGCCGCCGCGGCCGCGATCGCGGCGGGCGGAGCCGCTGCGGGCGAACGCGACATCATCCCAGCCAGCGCCGGTCGTGGCCCGCGAATCGGCTGGGAAACCCGGCTGTTCGTCGTCGGCCTCGCCGCGACGTTCGGCCTGGCCACATTCGGGTACCTTGGGCTCGCAACGTATCTTGGTGTGCTCATCTGCCGGAAAGTTCTGATCGGCTACCTGATGCCCAGGGAGGAAGACCGCCGGTGATCGGTATGGTTCTTGCCGCGGGAACTGGCCGTCGGCTCCGTCCCGATACGGACGGACGGCCGAAAGCGCTGCTGCCAGTCGCCGGCGAGACGACCATCCTGGATATCGCGATCCGGAACCTGGCCGCGGCGGGCCTGACCGAGGTGGTGATCGTCGTCGGGTACGCGGCCGGCCTGGTCGCCGACCGGGTACCCGAGCTGGAACGGGCTTACGGCGTCTCGATCGACCTCGTCCACAACGACCGCGCCGAGGAATGGAACAACGCCTACTCGCTGTGGCTCGCGCGCGAGTACTTCGGTCGTGGCGTCCTGCTCGTCAACGGAGACACCGTGCACCCGGTGAGCGTAGAAAAGACGCTGCTGGCGGCGAGCGCCGCGGCCCAGTCCGCGGCCGAGTCCGCGGCCAAGCCCAAGCCGGCGGCCCCAGCCGGGCCGGCCGGGCCCGCCCGGCCCGGGCCAGCGACCGGAGCCGGTAACGGGGCCCGGCGCGAGCCGCTGCTCGGCCGCGTGATCATCGCGATTGACGACATCAAGTCGCTGGCCGACGAGGAGATGAAGGTCGTACTTGACTCCGACGGGATGCTGCTGCGGATCACCAAGGTGATGGACCCGGCGAACGCCCACGGCGAGTACATGGGCGTCACGCTGATCGAGCCGGCCGCCGCCGTCGCGCTCGCCGACTCACTGGAGACCACGTGGCGGCGCGACCCCGGGCTGTATTACGAAGACGGGTTCGCCGAGTTCTCCGAGCGGGGCGGCGCGGTACTGGCGGCACCGATCGGCGCGGTCGAATGGGTCGAGGTGGATAACCACGCCGACTTGCAGCGGGCCAGGGAGATCGCGGGCCGCTGCTAGTCTCGCGGGATAGCGCCGCGCAGGGGTTCCCGCGGAATCCGCCGCCGGCGCGGAATCCCGCTGCGTGCCCGGCCCCTGGCGGGCGGCTTGCCGGAGGAGGATCATGCCGCTGCTGGCGCGAATGCTCGCCGCCCCGCTGGTTATCGATGTCCGGCCCGGGGCGATCGCCGGCCTCGCGGATCTCCTGGCGGACCACAAGATCGCGACCGGAGGACGAGTCGCCGTCGCGGTCGGTCCCGGCCAGGGCGATGCGATCGCGGCCGAGATGTTGTCAGGCAGCGTCGAGGTGATCAGGATCGCCGATGGCGACTACGACAGCGCCGTGGCGCTCGGCAGGGCGCTGCGGGCCGGCTCCTACGAGGCAGTCGCGGGGATCGGCGGCGGAAAGACCATCGACGTGACCAAGCTGGCCGCGCACGTCGCCGGCATCCCGATGGTCGCGGTCGCGACCAGCCTCGCCCACGACGGCATCGCCTCCCCGGTGAGTACCCTGACCCATGAGTCGGGCAGCGGCTCCTACGGGGTCGTGCCGCCGGTCGCGGTCGTAGTCGACCTGGACCGGGTCAGGCGGGCTCCCGGCGCGCTGTCGACGGCGGGGATCGGCGACGCGGTCAGCAACCTGTCCGCCGTCGCGGACTGGGAGCTGTCGGCAGCCGACACGGGGGAGCGGGTCGACGGCCTGGCCGTCGCCATGGCCCGGTCAGCAGCTCACGCGGTCCTGCACGAGCCAGGCCCGACGACATCCGACGAGTTCCTGACCGTCCTGGCCGAGGCCCTTATCCTGTCCGGCATGGCAATGGCAGTGGCGGGTTCGAGCCGTCCGGCCAGCGGCGGCGACCACGAGATCATGCACGCGATCAACCAGCTCTACCCGGGCACGGCCAGTCATGGCGAGCTGGCCGGCCTCGGCGCGCTGTTCTGTACGTACCTGCGGGGTAACGCCGAGCAGTACGCGGCGATATCGTCCTGCCTGGAGCGGCACGGCCTGCCCCGGCTTCCAGCGGAGGTCGGACTGTCCGGCGAGCAGTTCGCCGCAGCGGTCGGCCACGCTCCGTCGACCAGGCCGGGCCGGTACACCATTCTCGAGCGCCTCGACATGTCGCCGGCCGAGGTCGCCAAGGCAGTGGAGGAGTATGTCAGCGCCATCGCTCGCTGAGCTGCGGGAGAAGGGCCAGCCCCAGGCGGTGCTCGACCGGCTGAACGACGAGCACTGGCTCGGCCGGCTCTACGGCCGCAGGCTCTCGCCCTACGCCACCTGGGTTTTCGCCCGCCTCGGCTGGTCACCGAACGCGGTCACGGCCAGCTTCATCGTGTGCGGGATCGCGGCGGGCGTCGTCATCGCATTCGGCGGGCTGGCCACGGCCGTGATCGGGGCGCTGCTGATCCAGCTCTACCTGATCTTCGACTGCTCGGACGGCGAGCTCGCCAGGTGGAGCAACAGAAAATCGGCCTCCGGTGTCTACCTGGACGGGGTCGGTCACTACCTGGGCGAGAGCGCTCTGCTCGTCGGCCTCGGTTTCCGGGCGCAGGGTCAGTTCACGGTGGCCGGCGGCTACGTCACCGCGGGCGTCGCGGCGGCGCTGCTGGCCATGCTGGTCCGGGCCGAGACCGACAACGTCGTGGTCGCGCGGGCCAAGGCGGGACTGCCGGCCGGCCACGACGACGAAGCCCTGGCGCCGGCCAGCGCGGGCCTGGCCAGAGCCAGGAAGCTGGCCAGCGTGCTGCGGATCCACCGGATCACCCACGCGGTCGAGCTCTCCCTGCTGATCCTGATCACCGCGATCATCGACGCGATCCGCGGCGACCTGACCGCGACCCGCGTGCTGATCCTCGCGTGCCTGGTGGTAGCAGCCCTGATGGTGGCGGCGCACCTGGTCGCGATCATGGCCTCGAGGCGGTTGCGTTGAAGCTGTCGATCGTGATCCTGACGATGGGCAACCGGCCTGATGAGCTGGCCCGGGCCATCGAGAGCAC